>VHCO01000022.1 GCA_016871715.1 Verrucomicrobiota bacterium | reverse complement strand
AAGCCGCGCTCGAAGTCGGTGTGAATCGTGCCGGCCGCCCGCGCGGCGGTGTCGCCGCCATGAACGGTCCAGGCGCGGACCTCGGATTCGTTGAAGGTGAAGAAGGTCCGCAAGCCCAGGAGCTGGTAGGTGCTCCGGATGAGGGCCACTAGGCCCGTCTCGCTCACGCCCAACTCGGCCAGGTACTGCTGGGCTTCGTCGGGCGACAGATCGCCCAGGTCGCTCTCGAGTTGAGCGCAGACCACCACGGTATCGCACGCGTGCTGCTGCCGGGCGTAAGCGCGGACCTGGTCGAGGCAGGCGTTCTCCGCGATGGTGGCGAGATCAGCCTCCTTCACATTGGCCGCGAAACATGTAGGCTTGTCGGTGAGTAGGAAGAAGTGCCGGGCTAGGTTCCGCTCCTCCGGCGAGAGCGGCAGGCCCAGGGTGTTGGCCGGCTTGCCCGCGTCCAGGTGCTGCTGGTATTTCTCGATCAACTGGGCCTCGAGCTGAGCGTGTTTATCCCCCCGTTTGACTTCCTTGTGGATCTTCTCCTGGCGCCGCTTGAGGGCCTCGAGGTCCGCCAGGATCAGTTCGGTGGCGACCATCTCGATGTCGCGCACCGGATCCAAACCGCCCGTGACATGGTGGATGTCCGGGTCCTCGAAGCAGCGCACCACATGCACGATCGCGTCGACCTCGCGAATATGGCTCAAGAACTTGTTCCCCAAACCCTCGCCCCGCGACGCCCCCTGCACCAGACCCGCAATGTCCACAAACTCGATCGTGGTCGGGATCCGATTCGCCACGCCCACCACGCGGCCGATCCCCTCGAGCCGCGGCTCGGGCACGGTGACCACCCCCAAATTCGGTTCAATGGTGCAGAAGGGGTAATTCTCGGCGGCGGCCTTGTGCGAGCGCGTGAGGGCGTTGAAGAGGGTCGATTTGCCGACGTTGGGAAGTCCAATGATACCGGCTTTGAGCATGCGCAGCCTTTAGCGCAAACCCGACGGAAAGAACATCAAAATCAACCGCCCTTCGCCTGCGCTGCCGAATCGACCGCCGCGCGCATGGCCGCCTTGAACTCATCGAGCCCCTGATCGAACCCGGCCGCGATCGGCAGGACGCGTAGGCCCGGCCAGCGCCGCTTGAACGAGCGCAAGTGAGCCGCCGCCGCCGGCTCATCCATCTTGTTGGCCACCACCAACCGCGGCCGCGCCAACAACCCCGCGTCGTAGAGCTCCAACTCCCGCACCAGTTGACGGTAATCGTCCCACGGCTTGCGCCCGTCGGCACCGGCCATGTCGAGCAGCAAGACCAACGCGCGGCACCGCTGGATGTGACGCAGAAAAGCGTGCCCCAGCCCAACGTTGCGATGCGCCCCCTCGATCAACCCCGGCACATCGCACACCGTCAACCGGCGCCAATCCGCGTCCTCGACGATCCCAACCTGCGGATGCAGCGTCGTGAACGGGTACGGCGCAATCTTCGGGCGAGCCTGGGAAATCGCCGCCAACAAGGTCGACTTGCCCGCGTTCGGCCAACCCACCAGACCCACGTCCGCCATCAACCGCAACTCGAGCAGGAAATCCCCGGCCTCGCCAGGTTCGCCCGGCTGCGCAAACCGCGGCGCTTGCCGCCGCGCGGTCGCAAAATTCCGATTTCCGAGACCGCCACGCCCGCCTTTGCAGAGCACCAACCGCTGGCCATGCGCGGTCAGATCGGCCACCAACTCCCCTTTCTCGGCCCACCCCAGCGCTCGGGGCAACTCGGCCGGTTCCAGGCTCAGGTCAACCTCGACCACGCGCGGGTGACCGGAGGACAACAACCGCGGCCGCTGATTGGCGCTGACCGGCAGAGGCGCCGGGCGCGAGCTCGCAGGTGCCGGCTCGGGAGGCGGTTGGACCGCCGGGCTTTCCTGGGATGCGGGCAATCGCCAGACCAACGTGCCGCATGGCACCTTCACCAAGAGATCGGTTCCCGCCCGGCCATCCATGCCCTTGCCCAGACCGCTCTGACCACTCGCAGCCAGGAGCCGAGGCTGATAGTACTGGGCCACCAGGTTGTTGAGATCGTGGTCGGCCTCGAGCAACACATCCCCGCCGCGCCCGCCATTGCCCCCGCTGGGCCCGCCCTTGGGCCGGAAGGTCTCACGCAGGAACGCCACGCAGCCTCGGCCGCCATGACCGGCTCGCGCGTAGACCTTTACTTCATCGACGAACATGCGGGCCGGGCGAACACCGGGTGGGTTGGGGTTGAATCAGGCACACTTCAGCTAACCGGCCCCCTACACACACGCAAAGAGACGAGTCGCGGAAACTCCTGGGCCCCGCCAACCCCGCGCGCACTCGGCCCGCCACCCAGACCTGCGGCCGCCGGCGGGCAAAAGCACAAAGGCGAGGCTTTCAAGACCTCGCCCTCGCGAAGTTGGGGATCGGTTCAATTGCTCGCCGGGGCGACGGCCGCGGGCTCGCCGGGCGGCGTCAGGGCCTGTTGCTCGGGGCCAGTCTCGCGAACGGCCTCTGGCAGCACGTGGATGCGCCGGCGCAACTTGTCGAACTTGACGGTGCCATCGATGAGGGCATACAGGGACCAGTCCCGGCCGGTGCCGACATTCTGACCAGCGGCGAACTTCGTGCCTCGCTGGCGGATGAGAATACTGCCGGCGGTCACGAATTGGCCGCTGAACTCCTTGACCCCGAGCCGTTGGCCGTGGCTGTCTCTGCCGTTGCGGCTGCTGCCGCCGCCTTTCTTATGTGCCATAAAACCTGATTCTAAAGTTTGATTTCCTTGACCTGCACCACCGTGAGCTCTTGTCGATGGCCGACCTTGCGGTGATAGCCTTTGCGACGTTTCATCTTCCAGGCCACCAGTTTCTCGCCCCGCTTCTGCTCGACCACCTCGGCATGCACGGTCGCCCCCGCCACCGTCGGTGTGCCCACGGCCAATTGGCCATCGTTGTTGACCAGCAACACCCGATCGAACGTCACCGCGGCACCAGGCTCGACGCCCAATCGCTCGACGGTCAGGCGGTCACCTGTGCTAACTCGGTATTGCTTGCCACCGGTCTCTAATACTGCATACATAGCGCCCATGTCAAAAAGGAGGTTAAGGAAGCAAATGCCCCTCCGCCTGTCAACTCGGATTTCGCCGCCAACGCGTCGTGCCGAACCCTCAGCGAGGCGGAGCGCGGACGGTCACGTCCACTGAGCGGGTCGGACGACGCGTGCCCCAGGCTTCCGCGACCCGATCCACCAACGCGCGCATGTCGTCCTACCGCCTCATCCACATCGTCAGCGACCTCCACTATGCCGGTCCCGGTGAACAGGCCCGCCCGGGCCACGAACCCCAGGCCATCCCCAACCCGCTGCTCCGGGCCCTGGTCCGCGCCTACCGCCACTTCGTCTGGCTGCGCGATCCACTCGCCATGAACCATCTGGTGGACCGCTTCCTGGACGAAGCGGACCCCGCCGACCTGGTCGTAGCCAATGGCGATTATTGCGTGGACACCGCCTTCGTCGGCGTCAGCGATGACGCCGCCTGCGAGAGCGTGGGGTTGCTGCTCCAGAAGTTCCGGCAGCGGTTCCCCGGGCGATTCGCCGCCACCATCGGTGACCATGAATTAGGTAAGATGAGCATCTTCGGCGGCCGCGGCGGGATGCGAGTGGCCAGTTGGCGGCGCGCTTGCGAGGAGTTGGGCTTGACGCCCTTTTGGCGGATCGACTTAGGCCGCTACGTCTTGTTGGGCGTCGCTTCGCCCCTGATCGCCCTGCCAATCTACGAAGCGGAAACGCTCCCCGAAGAACGCCCCGTCTGGGAAACCCTCCGCCACCGGCACCTGGGCCAACTCCGCCAAGCCTTCCGCACTCTGCAACCGCACCTGCGGATCCTGCTCTTTTGTCACGATCCTTCGGCCCTGCCGTTTCTTTGGCGCGAGCCGGCGGTGCGCGAGCGCCTCGGCCAATTCGAGTTCACCATCGTCGGTCATCTGCACACGCGCCTGGTCTACCATCTGAGCCGCGGGTTGGCCGGCATGCCCCAGATCCGGTTTCTCGGGAACACCGCTCGCCGCCTCACCCAGGCCTTGCGCGAGGCCAAGTACTGGCGTCCGTTCCGCGTGCGCCTGTGTCCGGCCTTGGCGGGTGTCGAACTGCTGAAGGATGGCGGCTATTGCGCCCTCCACCTGGACCTCGACGCCGTCCAGGCCCCGCAACTGCGCTTCCATCCCCTGCCCCGCCGAGCCTCGAAGCCCGGCCACGGAACTCAGTTGCCGGGCAAGCCCGGCGGGACAAAGCCGGGAGGAGCGGGGATGTTGGGGGGATAACCCGGGAGCTGCGGTACTTGGGCGTCGGGGAACTGCGGCAGCGTCGGGACCTGCGCCTCACCCGGCATAGGGGGAACCGGCGGAAACGGCACGCCGGCCTGGTTGGCCAGGGCCTGCTGCTCGCGCATGAGGGAGTGCTGCACTTCCGGCGGCAGTGTCGGGACCGCGAGCACATCGGTCTGCGGCGTCGACGCGACGCCACCACCCACCACGCCCAGACGCGACGGGCGCGTGGGGATCGAACGAAGCCCGCTGGGGTTGCTGTCCCCTGACGAACCCGAAGCCACCTGAAAGGTCGGTCGACCCGGCTGAAACGACGCCGTCGTGACCGTTGGCCGCACCTGGCCGGGAACCTGAGGCACACCCGGCTGACCTGGGCGGATCACGGCCGGCTGGCCCGGCGGCGCCGGTGCCGGCCCGGTCGGCGGCGCGATCCCGTTTTCGTCGAAGTTCAGCGCGAGTTCTTTACCGCTGAACCGAACACGGACGACCCTGGCGAGCTCGTCGATTTGCAGCACCTCGAGGTCGCTGATGGTCGTGTCCTTCTCCCCTTCCCGCAGCAGATCCGAGTTCACCGCTTGAGGCTTGCCTGGCTCCTGGAGCACGAACATGGCTCGTTTGCCGGTGAGCAGGGTGGTAATGCCCGTCAACTTCAGCGCCGAAGGCGCCACCTGCGGCTGCGGCGGGGGCTGGGGCGGCGCCGGTGGCGGTGGTTCGCGCAAGCCGAACGGGTTGCGGCTGATGATGGATTGGTACGGATTCGCAGGGGGCACTGGAGTCGAGGCTTCGGCTGCCGGCTCTGCCACCGCAGCCTCGGCCGCTGGGACCGGTTCGCCCGGCACCGACTCAGCCGACGCCGCCAGGGCCACACTCGCACCCAACCCAACGGCGGCGATCAGCCCACTCAGCCACCGCGACGCCTGACCTGTCCGCAAACCTTTCACGCTCCGACCGTATCTCACACCCGCATCAAACACCACGAGAAAACTTTCGTTGCGCCGAGCCCTCCGCCCATCTCTTGCTCGGCCCTAGCGGAGCCTCACTCGACTTGCCACCCGTGCACCCTTGCGCTATACGCCTCTTATGAACCCTCGCAAGGCCCGCGTCCACGTCTCTCGACCGTTGACCATCCCCTCGGGTCATTCCGCCATTGCCACCGTTGCTCCTCGCCGCGGCCCGAGCCGACGGGTAGCGCTGATGCTCGCTGCCGGTTGCCTGGGCGCGGGCGGCGCAGCCGAGAGAACCCAGATTGCCACAGGGGCGCTGGCCGAGGAGGCGATGCTGGGGGCCATCCAACCGCGCATCACGCAACCCTGGGGCGAGCACGGCACCGCGGACTTTCGGAGTGTCACGCAGGATCGCCTGCTGATCGAGGGCGGCAACGAAAACGGCGACTACCTCGGCATCCGCGATTTCGAGGATCGACACACCCTCCTGCGGTTCGACATCTCGGCCCTCGCGCCGGGCACCGCCATTCACCGCGCCCGGTTGCGGCTTTACTGGGACGTGGCGTACGGGACCGAGGGCCAAGGCAAGTCGGGCTACCTCATGAACCTCTATCGGATCGCGGATCCGGCTGGGTACGGCATGTGGCTCGAGGATCAGGTGACGACTGCCCAACGCCGAGACGGTGTGCCTTGGACTCCGTCCGGTGGCCTCTTCACTTCGCTGAGCGCCGAGCCAGTCGACCGCGTCTTCTCCCATCCCCGAGGCTATGGCCAAGCCCTCGAGGGGCAATGGGTCGAGTGGGAGGTCACAGCGGCGGTGCAAGGTTGGGTGGCGGGCGCGTATCCCAATCAGGGGTTTCTGCTGGACGGACGCGACACGCTGGGCCTGCACGCTGTCGCCCATGCAAGCGAGCATGGCAGCGTCGCCACACGTCCTTACCTCGAGATCACCTACGCGGGCACGGGCAGCTACCCGGACCAGGTGTCGGCAGTCCAGGCCCGGCACGGGCAAGGGCAGACGTTCATCACCTGGGCGGAAGATGTCGGCGGCGACCTGGAAACCGCGTACCGCGTCTATCGCCACCTCGCCCCGATTACCAAGGCGAATCTGGACCTGGCCGAGCTAATTGACGAAGTCCCGCAGAACTCCGCCACCTTCGAGCGCCTCGAGGAAAACAACCACCGCTTGACCACCCCGTTCAGTGACGGGCCACTCCCACCGGGCATCGGGCTGTACGTGTACACCGTTGAATCCGCAGGAACCTACTACTACGCCGTCACCCGCGTCGTTCGCGGCAACGAGAATCGCCACATTGCACCCCCAAACCAGGCCGGGCCACTCGACGAACAGGTCACCGCCGTCCACCCCGTCCGGCAGCACCTCGAGTCGCCCAACCCGTGGGCACCAGGCAACCGCCAGGTGTTCGCCGTTTGGTTGGGCCGCTTCGATCCCACGGGCCGGTACACCGACTACGGCTACGCCAACCGCCGCAGTGTGCCTTACCTGTTTCGGATCATCACCCCCGAAGGATGGGACCCGGCCGTGCGCTATCCGTTGCTCGTGTTCTTCCACTACTTCAGCGACAGCTACGTCGGCAGCGGCCAGAACGCCGCCCAACCGCGGTTTGTGTTGACCGGCGACGACTTCGATCCGCTCATCACCGCCAACCTCTATGGCGCCAGCATGTGGTACGGATACAACTCGAACTACGGCACCAAGGCCCCTCCGACCGCGGGCATCGTCGTCAACTACACGGAGCGGCGGATGGACTGGATCCTGGACTGGGTCATGAACCGCAGCGGCCTCTTTAAGGTGGATCCAGACCCAGGGCGATCACAGCAGCGGTGAACATCCGGCCGAGGTCTTCCCCGAATGGTCTTCGGTCGAGGCGTACGACGATTGGCTCTACCAGTTCGTTCGCAACCAGAGCTATCCCGCCCTGAGCCACTTTAGCCTCAACGACGACTTCGGCGACGGCTACCCGGCCCGGGGAACCCTACGTGGCGGACTCAACCGGTTTGCGCGGTGGGATACCGCCAGCATCGTGGATACGCCGGCCCGCTGGGAAATCACGCTGCGGTTGCATGAGGCCGCCCCGGTCCCCACAGCGACCGCCGATGCGGTCCCGCGCCGGCTCCAAACCCTCGCTCACGCCCCCGGCACAGCTTTCCTCTGGGAAAACCGCCAGCAACCGGACCACACCCTCGTCCAGTCGGGCAGTGCTGTGGCCGACGCGAACGGCCTCATCTCCCTGCCGTCGCTGCTGCTGACCAAGCCGGGCAACCGCATTGCCCTCCTCGCCCGCGCCCCCGCGGTGTTGGCCGTCCACGAATCCGATTCCAGCGAGGGCGGTCGGATCGTGCGAGTGCTGCTCCGGTCGCCGGACATCGAGTTCGAGGCCGCGCAGCTCGACTTGACCTTCGAAGCGACCGCCACGTTGGCCGAGGTGCGGCTCGGCCGACTGGTCCAAGGCTGGACCCTCGAGTGGCAAAGCCCGCAGCCCACTCGCATCCAGTGCCAACTGGCAGGAGCGCCGCCGGTCCGCGGCGTTGGCGACCTGCTGGTCCTGACATTCCGCAGCGCGCTGGGCGCAAGTGCGAGCGTCCTGACCGCCACGCTGAACCAGGGTCGTCTTCCGGTCCGGATCGACGCCGCCCCGGGCGCCTTCGAGGGCGACACGGACGGCGATGGACAAGCCGATCTGGCCGAAATCCGCGCCGGCACCGACCCGTCCGACCGTGGCTCCCTGTTCCGGCTAATCCAACCGTGGCCCCAACCCGCGGACCGCGCCGTGGTCACCTGGACCACCGTGCCCGGCAAACGCTACCAGGTCGAGCGCACCGACCACGGGTTGCCTGGCGTATGGCTGGACCTTGGCCCACCAGTCGCCGCCGACGCGCCGGCCGCCTCGCTGCCGGACCCCACCGCCGCCCACGCGCCAGCCCGCTTCTACCGCGTCCGACTGCTGGACTGAACCGGCGCTCGGCGGGGAGCTTGTACCCTTCCTAACTCGGCTTGACGGACTGATGCGCCGATGACATGATGCGACCGTGAGAACGACACTGACATTGGAACCCGACGCTTTTCATGCGGCCAAGGCCAAGGCGACTCACGAGAACGTGTCCCTGGGTAAGGCGGTTTCCGATCTGATTCTGCAAGCGATTCGGCCCACCTCTGCCCAGGCCGCGGTTAAGTCCAAAGCCGTGTTCCGCTCAGCGGGGGGCATCTACACGGCCGCACAAGTCGAGGCCGCTATGGACGATGAATAGGGCGTTGCTCGATGCCAACACGCTGATCGCCGCCTTCGACGAAAGCCACGCGGATCATCGGCGTGCCTACGCCTTCCTCGAAGGCGTACGGCGGTTCTACACTTCGCCCCAAACCCAGGGCGCTTTCTTGCGATTCTTCACCCGCCCGTGGACCGATGCTGCCGGTCGCCGACACGAACCGCGTATGACGACCGGCCAGGCCATCAGCCACCTCCAAAGGATTCTTGCGTTGCCCAAGCACCAGTTCCTGGCGGACGACCTGCCCTTCGATCGGGTCTCGATGCGTTCCCTCAGCGGGTTCAAACAGTGGAACGACGCCTACCTGATCGCCCTCGCCGCCAAGCACCGCCTCAAGCTCGTCACCCTGGAACGTAAACTGGACAACATGGACTCCCAGCAATCCCCCGTCCTCCACGTCCTGCCGTGAACGACTTGAGTCCAGAGCGACGCGCACGTCGCATCCCGTGCGTTGCCCTGCCCTCCGCTGGAGCGAGCGCCAGGGCCCAGCAGCTCAACAGCGGAAGTCCGGTGTGATGTCCCATCTTCGTTTTCCGGTTGGTGGCTGCCTCACGAACCCTCGGGGTTGACGGCCTTTCATCGGCGCCGCCGCTTCGCGATCCATGTCCCTCATCGATCAGCCAAACAATTCTTGCTGATACACCCCGACCGGTTGTCTGCGCCCTGAGCCTTCGCCTCCTGCGATCATGGGCGTAGCTCGCACAGCTATAGCTCTGGAGCGCCAAGACCCCGGGCACCGCCTCGGTTCCGCCCTCGTTACGGTTTCTCCAAAACGTAGAACGCCCGGGCCCCGTCCGTCGGTAGTGTGACTGTCAGTTCGTTGCCCTCGAGGGTGGGGGTGAGGTTCACGGTCGTCCAGGCGCCGCCCAGGGCCGTGCTCGACTTGAGCGTGTAGCCCTGCGCCGCCGCCGGCCAGGCCAACCGCAGGTGACCGGGGTCTTTCCAGGTCAACCGCAGCGCCGGCGCCAGGACGCCGACCAGTTGAAAGCCCGCGAACTTCAGGCGCGGAGCGCCGTCCGAGTCGAATACCACCTCCGAACCGTCGGCGGCAAACGCAATGTCCAGGCTCGATCCGGTCAAGTTCGAGAACTTGACGTAGTTGCCCGGATCGACTTCGAAGACGCTCGTGGGCGCGGTGGTGGTCTGGGACTCGACATAGCCAAAGCCGTCGTTGTCGGGGATGGGGATGCCTCGCGAGTTCACGAGCCAGCGGGTTTCCGCGCCGATCGTGAAATGCCCCACGCGGTTGTCCGCATCGCCGCTGAGGGCGTAGAAGTAGGCGTCGTACGTGGCGAACGGGAGGCCCCGCAGGGCGATGACGCCGGGGATGCCGTTGTACTGGTCGTAGACGCCGTTGAACATCGTGCTTTCGTGACCGGTTTGGCTGCCGCGCGTCGAGGCGCCGGCACCGGAAGTTCCCCCGGTGATCTCGGCGCTCAATCCGCTCACTCGGCCGGCTGAGTCTCTTACCGCCCCGGCTGCCAGCACCACGGCGTTACGACTCCCGGTCAGACCGCTCACGTTGTTCCAATAACCGACGCGCACGCCCGGAGCTCCGGCGAGGTCGTTGAACAACATCCGGTTGCCGGAATGTAGGTTGAAACTGATGGCCACTCGACCGCCGTCGGGTTGGGGCGGGGTGTAAGGCAGCGCGGTCCCCGCCGGATCGGCTTGTCCCGATACCCCGGCGTAGGTCGCGCCAACGCGATAGGACCCTGCACCCACCGCCGCCAGAAGTCCCTCGGCCGTCACCTCGACGACACCGGCGGGCCCGCCGCTGAAGGTCACGCCCAAGAACTTCGTCACGTTCACGTCGACCGCGCCGTCGGAGAAATCTGCAACCAGCGCTATCTGGACCTCGGTCGCCCCCACGTAAAGGGGATCCACCGCCACCGACGGTCTCACCCGGTCCGGTCGCAGCACGGTCACCGTTTCGGACAGCGACAAGTTCCCGAAGGCGACTTCGATCTGGGCCGACCCCGCGCCTAACGGTTGCACCACGCCCTGCGACGTGACGGTAAAGATGGCCGTATTGGACGAAGCATAGGTGGCCCCCTCGAGATTGTTGAGCGGTTGAGTGGAACCGTCACTATGCGTCGCCAGTACTTGCACACCGTACCCGGCAGGATTCCCAGCGTACAGTCCCGGGATCGGCGAGGCCAAGGCCAAGCTGGTGACCGGCGCTCGGATGGTCTCGACGATCTGGAACCCGGAGACCTTGAGTCGCCGCGTGCCGTCTCCCCCGCTCACGCCCCCGGCTCCGGCGCCCACGGCCGTATACCGGACCATCACGTTCGCATCGGTCAGGCCCGAGATGACGACATAATGCCCCGCCTGCACGTCGCCGAACGTCGCCGGCTGGATCGAGGTTGTCGAAAGAACGTACCCACTCCCGGTGGCCGGATCGGGCAGCGGGATCGTGGTGTTGGGGCCCGTGCCGCCTTTGAGCCACCGGGTATGCACCGTACCGTCGCCCGCGGTGAGCGTGAAGTAGCCGCCCCGCTCCCCACCGCCACCTGAGTCCGGGTAGACATAGAAGTAGAGTTGGTATTCCGGGTACGGAATCCCGTTGATCGTGATGGTGCCTTCGGCCGGCTGGAACTTGTCGGTGACGGTCTGGAACATCCGGCCATCGTCCCGCAAGGCCGGGGCGACGCCGCCGGGCGGGTTCCCGCGCGTGCTTGGGTTACCGGCGTTCCCGGTGAACAGAGGGCAGGAAAGTTCGGTTCATTCTGCCAGATTTTTAATCGTTGACACCTCCTTGGACCAATGATATCGATTTTGCCAGGTCTTTGATTGTTGACACGGCCGGCTCTCGAACGGCTGACTTTGACTTGAGCTCGAGCCGGGCCAGCGGCGAACGGGCACCGGCATGATTGCATTCCGCCGGGCGGCTTCTATCGTGGCGCGGTGATTGCACTCATTGACTATGGGGCGGGCAACCTGCGCAGCGTGCACAAGGCCCTGCGCTTTGTCGGCGCCGAGGTGCGCGTGGTCACTCGACCCGAAGGGCTGCGCGACGCGCGGGCGCTGGTGTTGCCGGGCGTCGGTGCGTTTGACGATTGCCTCAACGCCCTGCACCGACAGGAGTTGGTCGAGGCCAGCCGGGCTTTCATCCGCAGCGGGCGCCCTTTTCTCGGCATCTGCGTCGGTTACCAAGCCCTCTTCGAGCGCAGCGAGGAGTTCAATAGCACCACCGCCGGTTTGGGCATCTTCGAAGGTGCCGTCGTCCGCTTTGAGGAGCAGGAGGGTCTCAAGATCCCCCAGATCGGCTGGAACCGCCTCGAGTTCGCCCACCCGAATTGCCCCTTGTTCAAGGGCATCCCGGACGGCAGCTACGTCTACTTCGTCCATAGCTACTATCCCCTGCCCACCCGTCCGGAAATCGTCGCCACCTGGACCGACTACGGCGACACTTTCGCCTCGGCGATCTGGCAAGATCAGGTGTTCGCCACCCAGTTTCACCCCGAGAAAAGCCAAGAGGTCGGCCTGCAAGTGCTGCGCAACTTCGTCGCCCTCGCACAGTAACCGGACCGGACCTGGCGACCTGACTGGGGGCGCACTGGCTCACGGGCGAGGTGCCACCTCGTTGTACCCGCTTACTCACGAGTCACGGAGATGGACGACAAGCCCGCGGTAGGGCGCGCAGTCCTCTGCGCGCCGCGGGCTTCCTGGCCCCACAGCGCTTTGCGGCCCCCAGAGGACTGCGCGCCCTGCTACCAGAGGTTTGTCGTCTACCCCGAGCTCTCATCAGGAGCCCGCCTGTTTCCGGACGGAGTCCTGCGCGCGGGTTGGGGTTGGGGTTGAGACGCCCCCAAGGTCTCTTCCCGCTGGCCCGCGAGGGGAGGGTGCCCTTGTGCGGGCTGGGTGCGTCTGCTATGTTTCGTTCCATTCAGAATCATAAATGTCTGAATGTCTGAAACCTAACTCGCTAGAATCGACATCCACAACCTGACAACGACTACGACTATGCCCCATCAACTCCCTGCCCTACCCTACGCCAAAGAGGCCCTCGAACCGCACCTCGACGCCCTGACCATGGAGATCCACCACGGTCGCCACCACAAGGCTTATGTGGACAACCTCAACAAGGCGCTGACCGGCCACGCGACCCTCGAGAGCAAAGCCCTCGACGCCCTGCTCCAGGACCTGGCGTCTGTGCCCGAAGCGATCCGGACCGCAGTCCGGAACAACGGCGGAGGACATTGGAACCACACCTTCTTCTGGAATCTCATGGCGCCGAGCGCGGGCGGAGTGCCCACCGGCAAACTCGCCACGGACATCCAGGCAGCCTTCGGCGGCTTCGACGCCTTCAAGGAGAAGTTCGAGGCGGCCGGCGTGGGGCGGTTCGGCAGCGGTTGGGCCTGGTTGGTGGTGAACCAGGCCAAACTCGAGATCGCCTCGACGGCCAACCAGGATAGCCCGCTCATGGGCAAAGCCGTCGCCGGTTGCGAAGGCACACCCATCCTGGGCGTCGACGTCTGGGAGCACGCCTATTACCTCAAATACCAGAACAAACGCGCCGACTACCTCAAGGCGTGGTGGAACGTGGTGAACTGGGCCCAGGCAAGCCGACACTACGAAGCGGCTAAATCATAGGGCGTCCCTTATTCTTATTCGCGGCAGCGCCACTGCGCGCCCCGTTAGCGTCCGTCTGCCAATGCCGGTGCACGAACGTGCATGCATCCATCGGGGCGCGGGTCGTCAGACCCGCTTCGAGCACGGTCACCCGGGGCGGACGTGACCGTCCGCGCTCCGTTCGCGTTGCCTGCGACACGCGTGTCCGATCGGGCGTCCCCAGCGTCGGGGCGCGGGTCGTCAGACCCAATGCCACCAAGATAAGGAAGGCCTGGATGGGATTCGCCTACACCGCTACGCCTTGGGGTCGGCAGGCTTGGGTTGGTCGGGAGGGGCTGGCGCAGCCGGGGCCGCTTCGCCGGGAGCGCCTTGAGAGGGAGGTGGAGCCGGAGGCACCGGGGGCTCGACCTTAGGCTCCGCTGGTTTGGACGAAGGCGGCTGTGGCGGTGTCGGCGGCGCCGGCAGTGCGGGCGGTGGCTCGACCTGAGACGGCGGCGCTGGGGGTGCCGGGGGCGGCGGGATCTCGACCTTCGGCTCTGCTGGTTTGGGCGCGGCAGGCTGCGGCGGTGTGGTCGGTGCGGTCGGCAGCTCGGCCGTCGGAGCGGGCGGCGGCGGCGGTAGCGAAGGTTTAATGGCGTCGCTCGAGGAAGGGGCGGGCAGCGGAGGAATCACCCCTGGGATCTCCGGGATAACCCCCGGGATCGACGACGAGGGAAAGGTAGCCGAGTCGGCGGGCGGGGTAGCTGAGCTCTCATCCTTTTGCTCGGCCAACAACGCCCCGCGGTCCTTAAGGAGAGAGTCGACGGTCCACTTGGACACCAGATAGGTCCACTTCTCGAGCGACTTCTCGTGGGTGAGTTTCTCGTTGAGCTTGTCGATCTTGGCCTTGAATTCCTTATCGAGGCGCTCTTTGTCTTCCGGCGTCTCGTCGGCGCCGGGAGGACGTTCCTTGGGGATCTTGCCGTCAACCGCCACGGCGAGGTAGTAGGCGTCCTCGCCCTTCCTGTTGCCGACCTTAACGGTATAGGCGAAGTCGTCGAAGGTCTCGAGCACGGCCACCGTCGGCGTGGCGAGGCCGGTCTCCTCGGCTTGCGGATCGAGCACAATGTCGTTAAAGCTGGGCCAGGAGAGGGCGCTGGGGATGCCGCTGACTTTGCTGCTGTCCAGTTTCTCGTTCGGGCCGGAGTCGAGCAGTCTCAGTTCGCCGGTCTCGGTCTCCCGCGCTAATTTCCAGGAATTGGTGGCGTTGGTGTAGGTAACCGACACGGTCTTGACCTTCTCGACTTTAAAGAAGTCCTTGTTCAACCACTGCTCGGGCTTGGGCTCGACGTTACTGAAGGTCTCGGCCACCAGGCTAACGCTTTCCGGTTTGGCGTCCACCATGACATAGCGGCCGTCCGGCCAACCTTCATCGCCGCCGAAGGGGGACGGGCTGGCGGGTTTACGGACGTGCTTCTTGCCGAGGAGAACCGCCCGGATCGGTTGGTTGTCCTTGTCCTTCAGCTCTACCAGGGTGCCGCTATTGGTGCCCCCGGGCGGCGGGGTCAGCTCCAGGCGCCCGAGTTGAGACGGCCCGACGGTGACGGGCTGGACGATCTTGAGGTCCCAGAGCTTGCGCAGCAGATCCCCCACCTCGGAGAAGTTCGCCGGGTAACTCCCCCGCTCGCGCACGACCCAGCGGTCGCTTTCTCGGGCGAGGTGGAGTTGGTTGGTATCCTGCTGGAGGCGGATGTGGGCGACGGCATTGAGGTCGAACTCGCCGAGGACCTTCTGGCCCATCTTGCCTTCCGAGGGTCGATAGGCGGCGCGGTCTCGGCTGCGGAGCCACAGGCCTAGGCCGCCGATGATCGCGACCAGGGCGAGGATGAGGGTCAGTTGCTTTCGGTTCATTTGGCAGCGGTCTTTTTGCGTTTGAACACGGCGAGCGAGACGCCGGCGAAGGTCACCAACAAGGGCATGCCGGCGATGTTCAGCCACTTCAGCCGGTTTTCGAGCGCCACGATGTCTTTGCGCAGTTGCTTGCGCACCTCTTTCAAATCCTGTTTGGTTTGCAGCTCTTTGTCCTGGAATCGCTTGATCTCCGCCTGCTGCTCGGGCGAGAGGATGAAGCGTTGGTTGGTATCCTTGCTCTGCTGGAGCTCGTTAATCTTCCGCTGCGCCTCGTCCAGGTCCCCCTGCAACTGCTTAATCCGGCTCACATACCGCATCTCGGCCTCGGCCTGAATTTTCTTGACGAGCGTGAAGGGGCGGTTTTGGACGGAGCGACTGCGGACGCCGATCAGGTCGCTGTCACCCATGAGTTGCTCGACCAAGTTCTGTACCAGGTTCAGGTTGCCGTTGAAGGGGCGCAGCAGGCGTTGCCCGAAGAAGTTGCTCACCTGAACGCAAAACTGGTCATAGATGAAATCCGTGTCGCCCACCAGCACGACAACCCCATCCGCCTGCGATTCCTTCAAGGACGCGGCACGCGCGGCATCGGCGCCAGCCTGGTCTTTCTCGGCTTCGTCCTTTTCTTCCTCGGTGCCGCCCCCGGGTTTGCCGTCCGGGAAGGCCGTCTTGAACTTGCCGGTGAGGCGGATGGCCAGCGCCTGTTCTTTGCCAGAAGCGACGAAGTCCTTGCCGGTATCGCCGCCGAACTGGGCCATCATCTTGTCCACCAGTTGGGAGTTGCCGGAGGTCTTGAGCAGCACGGTCTGTTTGAGGCCCTCGGCGGGCGTGCCACTGAAGACGCCCGCGCCCGCCAGGAGCAGGCTGTCGATCTGGCCGGTGACCACGTCATCTCGGTCGATCGCATCGGGAGTCAACGAAAGCCACGTCGGCTCTGGACCAGCCCCGCCCGCGCCGCGATTGACCATGGTCACGTAGTTCTTATCGGCAACGACTTTGCCAACTTCGAATTCAACGCCCCAGGCCTTCAGGAGCTTGTCGAGCGTGGACCCGCCGGAAGCGGCGCGTTGGAGCATGTTTTGCATGCCCATGGCGTTGCGGCTATCGACGATCGAGAGGGGATCCAGCAACGCAATCAACTTGCCCCCGCGCAGCACAAACTGGTCTAGGGCGTACTGGGTCTTCTCGGAAAGGTTCGCCGGATGCACCACCAACAGGACGTTGATGTCGTCGTCGATCTTCTCGGCTGTGGTCTCGACTTGTTTGACCGTGAAATCCCGCTTCAACTCGTTGACAAACACCCACGGCTCCTGGCCGCCGCCCTGGCGCATCATCATGGGGTTGGTCGGTTGGCCGAAGACCGGCAGTCCGCTGAGCACGCCCAGGTTGGGCTTCTGCGGGTTGACCACCTGGGCAATGGCGCGGGTCAAATCGTACTCGAGCATTCGCTCCCGCTGCGGATCCAGGAACGGCAGCGCCGCCTTTTGGTCGAGGCAAATCACGGCCAACCCCAGATAGACCTTCTCCCCCAGGTTGATCAGGCCGCCCTGGGTCAGCGACTGGCCCTCGACCCCGTCCAGACGGGCCGCGTCCTCGGCATCCGAGTCCGGCTGAGGATCGAACTTCTTGATCTGGATCTTGCCGTTCGAGACCTGGCGGTATTCGGCCAGTAGGTCCTCGACGCGCTGGGCGTAGGCCTTGAAGGGCACCGGCATCTCCTTGTCCGATTGCGTGCAGTAGAAGTGGACCGTGACAGGCGTGTCCAACTTGCCCAGAATCTTGCGGGTGCCCGCGGAAAGAGTGTAAATCTGGTCCTCGGTCAGGTCGAGCCGCACCTTGGCGGCGCCGGCGATAATGCCGCCCGCCACCAACAGAAGGAACATGGCGGCGACGCCGACACCTGAGAAGAGCAGCGGGGTCCAACGGTTTTTGATAGTGCTCATGGCCGATCGGGATTCAGGGGTTGGGCCGGGCAAGCTTAGCCGGCGCGGTGGCTGCGGATGATCACGCCCGTCGTGAATAGGGAAAACGCAATCACGGACAGGAAGAAGGCCAGGTCGCGCGAGTCAATCACCCCGCGCTGGAAACTCTCGAAGTGCGGCATCACACTGAACGAGGACACCAAGTCCAGCATCCAGGCCGGCGCCCAGCCCAGTTCTTTGGTCACCGGCGGCCACCCCGCCAGGATCAGAAACAGGCAAATGACCACCGACACAATGAAGCTAACCACCTGGCTGCGAGTCATGGCCGACGTGAAGCAACTCACCGCGAGGTAGGCCCCGGCCATCAACAGGCTGCCCAGGTAACCGCAAAAGACCATGCCCAGGTCCGGATCGCCGAGGTGGTTGACCGTGAACACCAGCGGAAACGTCAAGGCGAGGGCGATCCCCAGGAACAGCCAGGAAGCCGCAAACTTGCCCACGATCGTCTGCCAGGCGGTCACCGGCATGGTCAACAACAGTTCGATCGTGCCCAACCGGCGCTCCTCCGACCACAGCCGCATCCCGACGGCGGGGACCAGAAACAGGTACAGCCACGGGTGCCACACGAAGAACGCGGCCAGCGAGGCTTCGCCGCGCTCGAAAAACCCGCCCACGTTGAACGTGAAGAAGCCGGAGAGCAGCAGGAAGATCACGATGAAAACGTAAGCCAGCGGCGAAGAGAAATAGGCCGCCAGCTCGCGTTTGCCGATCGTGAGGATGTTATGGACGGCGTTGGTGTGGGCGCCGACGGCGCTCGAGGCCGTCCCACCGCCGGGGGAAATGACTTCAGTATGGGTACTCATGACGCTACTTCTTTGTTGCCACGGGCCGTGTCGGGCAAAGTGATACTGCGGAAGACTTCATCCAGCCGCCCTTCCTCGGTGCGCAGCTCCAACAACCGCCAGTGCTCGCGCACCGCAAGGTCGTACACGCTGTGCTCAAGCTCGCCGTTGCGCGGGTTCGGTTGCGGAAATGCCCGCACCACCACGCTGCCCGCCTCCTCGCTCACGACCGCCGACCGGCGCACCGTGCTCAACTCGCGCAACTTCTGGGTCACCACGCTTCCGGCCACGCCCTGGACGCGCACGGCGACCGCGCCGGCGTACTCGGAGCGCTGGCGCAACTCGCGCGGGGTGCCATTGGCCACGATCTGGCCGCGGTCGATAATGATCGCGCGCGTGCAGGCGGCATCCACCTCCTCGAGGATGTGCGTCGAAAACACGATGGCCTTCTTCTCGCCCATCCGCCGAATCAGCGTTCGCACCTCGTGCTTCTGGTTGGGGTCCAACCCGTCGGTCGGCTCATCCATGATCAGAATCGGCGGGTTGTGCAAGACCGATTGCGCGAAACAGGTGCGGTGGCGGTAGCCCTTCGAGAGCGTGTCCACGCTCTGGTGGATGACCGCCTCCAGAAAACACATGTCCACCGCCCGATGCACGGCCTGCCGCTTCTCCTCTCCCCGCAAGCCGCGCAGCTCCGCCGCGAAGTTCAGGAAGCCGTACACGGTCATGTCCGCATAGGCCGGGGCGTTCTCCGGCAGGTAACCGATGAGCCGCTTGGCCGGGATCGGTTTTTCCAGAATGTCAAACCCGCCCACGGTGACCTGCCCCGCCGTCGGCGGGATGAAGCCGGTGATCATCCGCATGGTGGTGGATTTGCCCGCCCCGTTGGGGCCGAGAAACCCAAGCACCTCGCCGCGCTCGACCGTGAACGACACGCCGTTAACGGCGAGCTTCGGCCCGAATGCCTTGACCAAATTGTCTACCTTAATCATGTCTCGCTCTCCCAAAAGGCCGCCGCTTCGACCCGGGCCGAAGCGGTGGCGGTGCCGCCACCATCGTGCACATGGAGCGGCGCGCCGTTCTTAAAGAAAACTTAGCCGCTCTTTGTCAAGCCCGTATCGCGCTTAGACAGCCACAAACTTAAACGTTCAAACTTTCTGTCCACCCCGAACTTGTCCCTACATCTGCCCCTCCGACACCGCCGCCCTGCCGGGGCAGCGCCCGCTCCGGCGAGGCCTCACCACCGAGCCCGACCGGCATAACCTGCGTCGAGCTCGTGCCAGAAGGCGACCTCTGCCTCCCCCTGCTCCCAGCACAGAAACACCTCCCGGCCCTCTCGCAGCGCCGGAAAATCCACCAGGCCGCGTTCGAGATCCTTCACTTGGATCTGCCGCTGGCTGAACTCGCGCAGCACCGCCTGCGCGTCGGCCAATCGGCGCAACCAGCGGCTGACCTCGGCCCCGCCCCGATCCGCACCGGTAGCCATGCTCCGGGCCAACTCGGCCTCTCGATCCGCCAACTCTCGCCGGAGGTCCTGCAGGCGCTCGAGCCAGTGCCGCACCTGCGGCAACAAGGCGCTGACCTCGGTGAGCGTATAGTGTCTTGTGAACCGATAGTCCATCGGAAAAATGCGGCGCCAGCCCGCGGGGCGACTCGATCCCCTAGGGCGGACTGCTCGCTTCCAACTTGCGGCGCACCGCCTCGCTCTCCTCGACGGCCAACGATTGGCGCCAGGCGTCGCACGCTGCCGCCTTATCGCCCAAGACCTCGTAGATGTCGCCCAAGTGGTCGAACAGGATCGCGTCCGGTTCTTCCGAATTGGCGACCGCCTTCAACTGGTGAGGCAGCGCCTCACGACTCTGCCCCAATTGGTGCAACACCCACGCCAGGCTGTCCAGGAAAGCCGCGTTCTCGGGCTCGAGGGCAACGGCGCGAGCGATGAACTGGCGAGCCTCTTCGAGGTTCTCCCCGCGCTCGGCCCACATGTAGCCCAGGTAATTGAGCGTCTCGGCGTTGTCCGGGGCCAACTCGAGGCACCGACGCAAACTCCGCTCGGCCTCGGCGTAGCGGCCCAGGCGTTCCTGGGCCGAGCCGAGCTGGAAATAGAAGGCGTGATTGAGCCGCGACGGGTCGGTCGCCTTCGCGAGCAACTCGGCCGAGGTATAGCTCTTGATGGCGCCCGCATACTGCTTGAGGGCGGCCTGAGCCACGCCGGTGTAGAACTCGAGCCCGAAGTTCAGGCTAAACTTGGCGCGGGCTTTGGCCAGAACCTCCAGCGCCCGCTCCGGTTGCCGGATGAGCAAGTAGAACCCGGCCAGATCGTAGTACGCAGGTTCCAACTCCGGGTTGAGCAGGAGCGCCTTCTCGAAGTGGTCGGCCGCCTCCTCAAACTTCTTCTCCTCCACCGCTAGAGTGCCCAACAGCAGGTAAGCCTGCGGGTTGGTGGGCATCTCGCGCAGGATGTGCCGGAGGTGCTCGCTCGCCTTCGCCGGGTTCCCGCTGGCGCGGTACAGTTGAAACAACTGCTCGTGCAGAATCGGCGCGAACGCGGCGTCCACGGCGGTATGTCGCGCCAGCAGTTCCTCGTAGAACTGGGCCGCGCGCCCTGGCTCGCCCACGTTCTTGAACGCCTCCGCCAACCGCTGAAGCGCCAGGGGATCCTGGGGCTGGAGCTGCACCGCCCGCTCCAGCAGAGCCAACACCCGTGGCTTGACCTGCTCGGCCGTCAGATGTTTCGCGCGCTGCGCGCCCAACAGCATGCCGGCCAACTCGGCCAAAAAACCCGCCGAACCGCCCGGCTGGCGGCCAGCCTGGTCGAGCACCGTCAACGCGGCGTCCGGTTGCTTTCGCTGAAAGTGGATCTGGGCCAAGTTGTAGTACCCCATCAGCAAGGTCGGCGACCGCCGAATCGCCTCCCCGTTCGCCGCCAGCGCCTCCTCCGTCCGCCCCAGTTGGCCCAACGCCAATCCCAGCCAGCCTGAGGCCAACCCGGTCGCCCCCGGCTGCGCCGCCGCCCGGCTCAGCACCTCGACAGCCCGCTGCGCGTCGCGCCCCTGCAGCAGCCGATGCGCCAGGTCGATCGCCAACAGTTCGTTGCTCGGGTCGGCCAACGTGGCTTGCCAGAACTGCTCCAGCGCCAGCTCCGGCTCGCCCCGCAAATCGTGCACCACACCCGCCGCGTAGCGCGCGTGCAGCTCAGCGCGCCGCTCGATCGCCGCGTCATCCAACCGGGCCGGCTCGGCGACGCCCGGCGCTTGGCCCGGCCGCGCGGTCGCCCCGCGTTGCCAGCCGTTGGCACAGCCGAACAAGCCGAGCAGGCCAATCAGGAGGACGCCCAGGCAAACGGCGCGCTGAAGACTCATTGCTGCCGCCATGAACGGGAACCTGGGCGCAGCGCCAGCCGGGCCGGGCTGCGCCCGAGATCGAAACCCTCGCCCTCGGGGCGAGGCGATTACTTCTGCCACGTGCGCTTCTTGTGGCGATGCGCGCGGAGCTTCTTGCGCCGCTTATGCTTGTTGATCTTCGATTTCCGGCGTTTCTTCAGGGAACCCATAGGTTTCGGTCGGTCGGCGATCCGGTTTCAGTACACCACTTTGTTTAACGGATATTCGATAATGCCCTCGGCGCCCGCGGCCTTAAGTTGGGGGATCAACGCCCGCACGACCTGCTCGTCGATCACCGTCTCCACGGCTACCCAACCGGCCTGGCTCAGGGCCGAGACCGTTGGATTACGCAAGGCGGGCAAAGATTGCAACAATTTCGCGAGGTCACGCTGCGCGATGTTCATCTTCAGGCCGACCTTGCTCTCCGCCTCCAAGGCGCCACGCAGCAACAGTGCCAGCGTCTCGATCTTGGCCCGTTTCCACGGCGACTTCCACGCCGTCGCGTTCGCAATCAACCGCGGTGTCGAGGTCAGCAGCGTGTCCACGATCCGCAGCTTGTTCGCCCGTAACGAGGAACCGGTCTCGGTCAACTCGACAATCGCATCCACCATCTCGTGCGCCTTGACCTCCGTGGCTCCCCAGGAAAACTCGACCTCCGCCTTCACCCGGTGCCGGCGCAAATAGGCGCGCGTCAGATTCACCACCTCGGTGGCGATCCGTTTGCCCGCCAGATCCCGCACCGAGCGGACCGGCGATTCCTCGGGCACCGCCAATACCCACCGGGCCGGTTGGCGCGTGGCCTTGCTGAACAGAAACTCCCCTACCTCGTGGACCTTGGACCGGTTCTCTTGGATCCAATCGTACCCCGTGATGCCCGCGTCGAGATTGCCGTGCTCGACGTAACGGCTGACTTCCTGGGCGCGAATGAACCGAATGCTCAGTTCCTCGTCGTCCACATACGGAATGTAGGAACGGCTGCTGACGGTGATGTTGAAGCCGGCCTTGGCCATCTTCTCGATCGTCGCGTCCTGCAGGCTGCCTTTGGGCAAACCCAAACGCAAAATGTGCTTCGACTTGCTCTTCATGCGTGATGCTGCGTCCCTCACCGCGCCGGCGCGACGCAACCCAAGTCCGCCGCCGACCCACTCGCGTGAGGGGGGTGATGATGAGCTAACCCAACCGCACCAGTGCAAGCTTCTTCTCGCGCGATCTGCCAGCCGCGCCCGCCCCCCCCCTGCCCTCCCCCTCGCCCTCGCTCAGCCGCCGCCACGGTCCAGGACTCATGCCTCGGTCCCCATCCCCATCGCACTCGGCCCCCCCACCACGCGCCGCCCGTCGACCCGGATTCGCCCGGTCGCCATCGCCGCCACCGCCGCCGGATACAGCCGGTGCTCGACCCGCTGCAGCCGCTCGTGCAGCGTCGCAGGCGTGTCGTCGTCCAAAACCGGCACCGCCTCCTGCGCCACGATCGGTCCGGTGTCGATGCCATGATCGACCAGGTGCACCGTCACACCCGTCACCCGCACACCGTACTCGAGCGCCTGCCGCCAAGCCTCAAGCCCAGGAAACGCCGGCAACAACGACGGGTGAATATTCACCACCCGCTGCGGAAAGGCGCGCAAGAAGTCCCCTTTCAAGATGCGCATGAACCCAGCCAATACCACCAAGTCCACCTTGACCGCCTGCAGCGCCTCCACATAGGCCGGCTCCGAAACCTCATCCAACTTGGTGCGATACCGGCCCGGCGCAAGGTACTCGGCCGAGATGCCACGTTCGCGCGCGCGATCGAGAATCCCAGCGTCGGCCACGTCGCTCAACACCAGGGCGACTCGCGCCGGAACCTGCCCCGTCCGACAAGCCTCGGCCAACGCCACGAAGTTCGAACCCTTGCCCGAACCCAGCACCCCCAGGCGGAACGTCGCAGCATCGCTCGTGCTCATGCGCACCAGCGTACACCAGCGCCCGGCGCCAAACACAAGACCAAACCCGCACGGCGCCTCCTCTGCATCCGGAGGGTGGCGCTGCACCGCCCTGATCCGTGCCCCAACGCGCACCCGCACAACAGGCCGCAAAGTCAGGCCGCAAAAGACTTGCGACCCCAACGATTCTGTCGAATCCTACCTCTCTGTGTACGACGCGTACCGATGAGACCTTGGGAACGACGACAACCGGCCGCCAGGGCGCTCAGGCTGATGGGTGCCGGAGCGTCCCGTAACCATTGCGGTCTGTGGCCTGTCAGGGGCTATCCTACCCGCCGCCAACCCGGAGCCAAAAGCCCTGACTTCGCCGACGCCGACTCCTGAGTATGTCTGCCAGCGCCACCCTGACCGCTGAGGCCCGACCGCCCGAGGGAATGCCGCGGTACCGGTTGACCTCGGACATCGCACAGTTTTGTCTGCCGGCCTCCGCCCAGGACACCAATCGCAAATACGCGTATGCCTGCTCGATCTACCTCAGCTTCCTGATCATCGGCCTGGTGGGAATGGTCAAGGTGCCCAAGCTCGTCGTGCGCGAGTTGCCCAGCGTTGTCGAGTTCACTCCGGTCGAAATCCCGCAAATCGAACCGACACCCGTGGTCCAAACGCTCGAACCCGATCCCGCCGAACCCATGTCCGACGCACCCAGTGACGCGCCCCCGGCGCCCGTCCTAGTGGCGGCGGCTGATGCGGCGGTACCCTTTGCTGTCCCCACCGAAGGCTACGTGCAGGTTACCAAGCTCATCTCGCGCGCCGAAGCGCCACCGGCGGTGATGCCGCGCCCGCCCCCCCCTACGCCCACCAAACCCAGCCCCTCCCGGTTCGGTCGCGGTAGCGGTGCCCGGGGTTCCTTTCCCTCGCCGACGTATCCCTCCGGCGTTCTGCGCAGCGGACAATCGGTCGAGGGAATGCTCCTCGTGCATCTGGCCAACGACGGCTCGGTTCAGGATGTCGAGGTCCTGGTCTGTTGCGGCGTGCTCGAACTCGACCGCCGCATGGCCAACTGGGTCCGCGCCCGCTGGAAGTGGGATCTGCAGCCCGGCCAAGCCACCCTCTGGGAGGTCCCCTTCGCCTTCGCAGCGCACTAACAACACCCACAACCCCCACAACCGCACAGCCCTAGCTCCTGGATTCCCCCCCCGGGATCCTCAGAAGCTTTATCGACCAGGTTCAAAGAAGTTGACGACGACTGCAACTCGAAGGATTGGCAGTCCCCAGGAGCGGTTGATAGCCGCACCGGCGGCGGAGTAACCACCAAGAAGTTGACAATGTTCCTGTCGATCGAAGTGCTTTCTGCCAGGTTTAAAGAACTTGACGACGGCTGCGGCACGAAGACCGGCAGCCCCAAAGGCCGGTCGATAGCCGCACCGGCAGCGAGACGGCGGGGGCGAGGCGACGCACCAGCGGCAAGGTGGGCTTGAAAGGTAGCCGTGAAGGGGAGCCGAGCTTTGACAGTTCAGATTGGCCAAGCCAGAGGGGAAAGGCGAAGTGGCCGAAAAGGCCTGGCCTTCGCCTATCGCGATCGCGGTTGGAGGAAGCCGCCCGTCGCGAGGCCCCGTCGCGAAGCCCACGGCCTGTCCAAGGGTGCTTCCCCACCCCGACTTCTGCTGGGCGGACGCCGGCGCCCTGTCTTATCCTTGGTCCTGCCGCTCCCGTCCAATCGTCACCCGGTCAGCCCGGGCGCTTCGATTAATCAGTGGACACCGCCGCAACGGCCACGCTAGTTTCACGCCCTTTAATAACCGTTGCTCGCGGCCGGGCATAGCGGGCTCGATGCTGCGGGGCGGATGGGACTGGGACCTTTGATCGCAGGTGCATGGTATGGAAATGCTGCTGGCCAACATCGTGATTACGTACTTCAAGAAGGGCGGCCCGATCATGTGGCCGATCTTGATCGTGTTCATCGTGGCGGTGTGTGTGGTTGGGGAACGGACCATCTGGTGGCTACGGGAGAGCCTGCGGCGCAACCCCGTCGCCCTGGAGAAGACCCTCGCCGCCATCGAGAATGGCGACTTCCGCGAGGCTTCCCGACTCTCGAAAGACACCAAAGACCCCGTGCTGCGGATGATCTGGCACGGGCTCAATCACGTGCATTTCTCGCTACAAGGGGCGCTGCAGGTCGCTGCGGGCGTCGAGTTGCAGAAGGCGGGCCGGTTCCTAACCGTCATGGATACGTTGGTGACCTTGGCTCCGCTGTTGGGCCTGTTGGGGACGGTGGTGGGGATCATGGGCTCGTTTACCTCGATCGGCAGTGCCGAACTCGCTGTCGAGAAAGTCACCGGCGGCATCGGCGAAGCGCTCATCGCGACGGCGTGTGGCCTCGGGATCGCCATCCTCGCCTTGGTCCCCTACAACTACTTCAGCAGCAAGACCACGCGCCTTCAGTACGAACTCGAGACCGCCGCCACCAACATCGAGGTCATGGTCACCGCCGCCAAACAACGGGGGGGGTTCGACACCATGCAGATCCGCCGGGAAGCCGCTGAAGCCTGAGCCTGCCCCAGCGCGCCACGCTACAGCTCGCCGCCCGGTCGCCCTTGGCCATGAAATTCGGGTCCTTGTTGCCCCACAAGAAGGCGCGCATCGAGATCATCCCGCTGATCGACATCATGTTCTTTCTGCTGGCCTCGTTTATGATGGTCAGCTTGACGATGGTGAAGATGAAGTCGCTGAAGATGGACTTGCCCACGGCCACCGAGGCCAGCCGCGACTTCAAGCCCGACGTCATCAACATCGACATCGACGACGCCGGGCGACCGCACATCGACCTCGAACCCAAGACGCTGGCGGAGGTGTTCGCGCATCTGACCAACCGGCTCAACGTCAACACGAATCTGCCGGTCTACATCCATGGCGACCGCAACGCCAGTCACGGGTCGGTCGTGGCGGTCCTCGACCTGGTCCGCAAGGCCGGCGTGTTGCGCGTTTCCTTCGCCAGCACTCCGCCTGAACGGCCGCGGGCGGCCGCCTCGCCATGAGAATCGGGTCTCCCCTGGCGCACAAGAAGGCGCGGATCGAGATCATCCCGCTGATCGACATCATGTTTTTTCTGCTGGCCTCGTTCATGATGGTCAGCCTGACCATGATCAAGATGCAATCCCTGAAGATGGACCTGCCCACCGCGACCCAGAAGAGCGCGCGGACCGAGGCGGTGCTGTTGAACATCGACATTGACGCGGCCGGCCAGGCCTCGATCTCGAACCGGCTGCTGACCTCGCTCGAGGTCTATGCCTTCCTCACCAACGCCCACGCGGCCGCGACCAACCTTTCGGTCTACATTCGCGGGCACCCAGAGGCCAGCCACGGCGCGGTCATTTCCGTCGTCGACACCACTAAACGCGCGGGCATCGCCAAGGTCTCGTTCTCCCTCAATCCGCCGCCCGCAGCGGGTAGCGCCCGGTAGCTCCGCAGCGCGCTCGGGCGCGCGGAGCCTCGCCGGGCGCTCGAAGCTTACTTTCTGCGGCTATCGGAGCCGGTGGCCGCCTCGTTCAGCTTGTTGACGTCATCGACGAGCTTGTTGTAGTCCTTGACCAACTGGTTGTACTCCTCGGTGACCTTGACCAACTGCGCCGCCCGTTCGTCGCGTTGGGCGGCGACGGTTTGGATGACTTCGTTGGCTTTCTTGATGCTCTCGTTCTGTTCGAGGATGCGCTCGTTGGCGGTCTGGATGGCGGCCTGGTATTCCTGAAGTTGCTGGTCGAGCCGGTCTTTCTGCTTGAGCAATTCGTCGTACTGGTGTTCGAGCTCGCGGATCTTCTTCTCATTGGCCAGCTTGGTCTCGGTGAGTTCCTTGCGCTTCTGCTCGAGTTGGTCGATCTGTTCGAGGTTCCGCTTCACGGTCAGTTCCAACCCCTGGATGGTCTCCTTTTTCTGGTAAAGCTCGTCGTTTAGGGCGGCGAGGTTCTGCCGCAGGTCGCCCTCACGATCCCACTGGAAAACGCACAACCCGCACAACCCGAAGGCGAGTACCATCACAAGATTCGGTAATAGTTTGCTCATGTCCGCTCCACACGCTCCCGCGCCGCCAACCCCTCTCGGGCCAGCCTTAACCACCAACCGCCACACCCCAGGTTCTCTGAACGTCTCCCAAGGCGAACGTTTGTGCGCCGACGCTGACAAAACCCCGGCGCTTTGTCCAGAGCCTCGTCCGAGGCCCGTCGCACCCATGCCTACAGGGTGCGAAGCCTACGAGATCAACTCGGCAGACAGGCCGGTCCCAGCGGCGTGAAGCTCTTGTAAGTCATGATGAACTCCTGATGGCCCAGGATCTCGGAAGCGGTTCGTTCGCCAGCCGCCACCCGGAGCACCCGCTCGAACACCTCGGCTCCCACCTCCTCCAGCGTCCCGCGCCCCTCGAGCACCCGCCCCGCATCGATGTCCATGTCGTCACTCAAGCGCCGGCTGGTCTCGGGGTTGGCGCACACCTTGATCACCGGGGCGATCGCCGAGCCCACCACCGAACCGCGCCCTGTCGAGAACAAGATGAGGTGGGAGCCGCAGGCGATGAGTTCTGCGATCTCGGCGTTGTCGCTGATGTTGGCGAAGCCAAACCGGACTTCCCCGTCCGGAACCACATCCAAGAGGTAGAGCCCGCCGCGCGGCGGCACATCGCCCGGCTTAATGATGCCGGCGATGGGCGATTGGCCGCTCTTGCTGTAGGCGCCCATGCTCTTTTCCTCGATGGTGGTCAACCCGCCATCCGCGTTCCCCGGCGCGAAACTGCCATGTCCCAGCGTGGCGTAATGCCGCGCCGCTTTGGCCACACACGCCACCAACTCCTCGCGCAAGGCCGGCCGCGCAGCGCGCTCAGCCATGATTGCCTCGCACCCGATCAACTCGCCGGTCTCCTCGAAGATGGCCGTGGCGCCCTGGGCCACCAACTGGTCGAAGGCCCGGCCCATCGCGGGGTTGGCCGTGATCCCACTGGTCGCGTCCGAGCCCCCGCAGATGGTGCCCACCACCAACTCCCGTACCGGCAGTGCGGAGCGCGGCTGCGCCGCCAACTCCCGCAGAGTCCGCTCCACCCAGTTTCGGCCCTCGGCAATCGACCGCCGCGTCCCTCCCGCCTCCTGGATCACGAGCGTGGCGACCGGCCGACCTGAGGCGCGAACTCGAGCCTCGAGCTCGCGCCGGTTGAAGCTCTCGCAGCCGAGCGACAACAACAGCACCCCGCCCACATTCGGATGCGTGCACAGTTGATGCAGCATCCGATCCGCATAAGCGTTCGGGAAACAGCCCGGGAACCCGATCAAGTGCGCGCCTTGCTCCCGGAACGGCCAGGCGACCTCGCGCGCCACATGGTGCGCGCACTCGACCAAGTACGCCACCACCAGCGTGTTGCGGATCCCTTTGCGACCATCGGAACGTAGGTACCCTTCGGTCATATCCATCCTCCCTCGATCGCTCGCCCCGGACCCAACGGTTCCATCCAAACGGCCCGGCCCCACTCGATCTTAAGGATGCTCCTCGAAATAACGCTGTTGGGTCGCATGCAGGTAAGTCGGTAGGTAGTTGCTCCGCAGGTTGTGCGTGTGCACATGCGCTCCCGCAGGGATCGGCACCGCGGCCGAACCGATCGACACGCCGTACTTGAGAATGGGCGCCCCGGCGGGAATGTCGCACGCGGCCAATTTATGCCCCAACGCCAACGCGCGCTCGATCATAACGGTCACGCCACCAACGCACACGCGCTCGCCTGCCGCGACGGTCCGCGTGAGCACGACGACATTGTCCTGCGGGTGCAACTGCATCACCCGCCGCTCACCGGCCGCCGAATCCGCTACCACGCTGGCTGGACTTTTCACAGGCCGCACAACCTGCGCCGCACACGCGCACCCGGCAAGCGGAAACTACCCAGGCATTATCTCGAGCCAACCAGCGCCACCGGCGAACCACAGTCCGCCGCTACGCGGAAGCCAGCAGGGCCGCTCTCGAGCCCTGCGCCTCCACGATCGGGCCTCCAACCCACGGTGGCCCGGCAGACCTGCGGTTTGCGCCGGCGCCAACCGACGGCTATCTTGGCGGCGTCTGGGCCGCCGCTGCGAGCGGTCCACGACGTCGACCATGACACCGCACTTGCGCCCCGCTTCTCCGCCCCAGTTCGCGCGCTTTGCCTTGGGTTTGCTGGCGCTCGCTTTGGCCTGGCTCAGCCCTCAGTTGGCCCAGGGGGCCGGCGTCCGTCTCGAGATCAGCCGCACCGCCGGCGACGCTTGGGTCCACCTCGAGTCAGCCGGCGAATCCAACCGCGTCCACACCATCCAGCGTTCGACCGATCTGCGCGCCTGGGAGACCTTCGCCGTCACGCAGGACGGCCCGTTCGCCTTGGCGGACCCCGAAACCCCTGCCTCGAGCGCGCGATTCTTCCGCGTGATCTCGCGGGCAAAGACCGCCACCGATGACGGCAAGAACTCGATCGCCTTTCCGGCGGAACCCTTCCGCTCAGCTCCGGGCACCCCCGAGGAAGCGCGCTGGGTGAAGTTCGCCATTCTGACCGCCGCACCGAGCGTGGTTTGGTTCCAGGACAGCACGCGGCACCTGTTCCACTACGATTACGCGCTCCAACGGCTGGCACCCTTTGCCGGCCTCAGCCGCGACCAGTTCAATGCCCGCACCTTGCGCCGTGCCAACCAACTCGCGGTCCTTGGCGCGGTGCTCTTCGCCCCCGAGTCGGCTGGGGCAGAATACGGCATCCAGTTCGTTGGGCACGACCCTTACCCGCCGGAGCAAGTGGTCCAATGGTTCAAGCTGGTCGCAGCCGCGGTGGCGCCGGCCGTGTCGGCCCAGCCCTTCTACTTGCCCACGCCGGAGCAGCGCCCAAGTGCCGAGGCGTACCAGACCTACTTCGAGGCGCATGGGATCCCGCTGGGTCGTCCCGAGCGCTGGCTTCAGGGCGACGTCTGCTACTCGACGGGTTGGGCGCTGGGGCGATTGGTGTTCGTGCCGGCGGCGGACATCGACGCGGCTTACGCCGAGGGCCGCCTGGGGCCGGCGGACATTCTACTGACCGACGGTGTGCCGCCTGAGTTGCCCTACCTGGCGGGGATCGTCGCGCTCACACCCGCCACGCCCAATTCGCACGTGGCCATCCTCGCGCGGTCCTACGGTGTGCCGTTCGTCTACCCCGCCGACCCCGCCGAGCATGACCGCCTCCGCCAACTGGCCGGTCGCGACGTCATGGTTCGTGCTCGCAGCACCTGGCGCGGGTGCGACGTTAAGATCCTCGGGTTGGACCCGGATTTCGAACCCGCCCTGCGGACCGCCTTGCTCGACCTGAAAGCCCCGGGGCGCCTGCAGTTGACCCCCAAGGCACCCCTCGGGACCATCGCCGTCAACACCGACACGCTCACCCCAGCCGACATCCAATTCGTCGGGGGCAAAGCCGCTCATTTCGGCCTCCTCCGCCGCATCCTCCCTGCGCATTCGCCACCGGCGGTGGCCTTGTCCTTCGATTTGTGGGACGGCTTCCTGAGTCAAACCTTGCCCGGCGGCAACCGGACGCTGCGCGAGGAAATCCAGCAACGGCTCGCCCCCTTCCAGTATCCGCCGGATCTCGCTGTAGCCCGCGAGGTGCTGGCTGGAATCCGCGGCCTGATCACGCGCACAGCCTCGTTCAGCCCCGCGCAGCAACAAGCCATCCTGGCCGCCCTCGCGGGCTTTGACCCGCACCGCAAGATCCGATTCCGCAGCTCGACCAATGTCGAGGACAGCGAGCAGTTCACCGGCGCGGGCTTGTACGACAGCTACAGCGGTTGTCTGGCCGACGACCTGGACGGTGACCCCACGGGTCCTTCGCACTGCGACTCCACCGAGGCGAACGAGCGAGGCGTGTTTCGCGCCCTCCAGCGGGTCTACGCCAGCTTCTATAACGACCATGCTTGGCTCGAACGCCTGCGCTTCGGCGTCCCCGAGGACCAAGTCGGCATGGCCGTCCTGGTGCATCACAGTTTCCCGGACGAGACGGAACTGGCCAACGGGGTCGCGACGGTGCGTTATCAACGCTCCGGCACCTTCCGCAATTACACCGGCGACCTGGTCACGCAATGGGGCGCGTTTTCCGTGTCCAATCCTGCCGGCGGCGCGCTGCCCGAACAGGTCACCCTCGCCAAGTACGGGTCCTCGACGGTCTATCTGGACACGCAGGCCTACTCGAATCTGGGCCCGCTCGGCGCCCGCGTCCTCGCTTGGCCTGCCGAATACCAAACCCTCGCCAACCTGCTGCTGCGCGTGGTGGACGGCTACCAACAGTTGTTCCCCCAGAAAACCACCTTCCTGCTCGATTTCGAGTACAAGAAGACCCAACCCGCCGATTTGGTCGTCAAACAGGTGCGCGAGATTCCGCTGCCGGACCCACAGCGCCAAGTGCCCGCCTGCCTGATCAACGAGCCTACTCCCTACCGCGTCTTTCAAGGCGAACACGGCGATGTCTTCGCCCTGCACCGCCTCAAATGCGTGTTCCAGGCGAACACCCGCAACCTCTGGCTAACCGACCCCAATCTCACCCATAGCCTCTATACCCAATGCACCCTGACCCTGCTCGACGACACCCAACCCATCTCACTCGAGCACGGCACCTCCGGTTGGCCGAACGCCGCCTTCACCCACACGCCGGACACCACCACCGACACCTGGAGCCTGGGCGCCGGCCCCACCCGCCGCGATTACCGCCTCGACACCACCCTGCAGCGCCAAACCGATTTCGCCTCCGGCCCCTTGATCACCGTGCGCGACCTCCAGCTCGCACTCACCGTCCGCTATGCCACCCCTCGACCCGTCCTGGACCCGACCGGCAAGCCGGCGCAGACCGTCGAGGACACCGTCACGCTCTGGCCCGGTGCGCCCTTGACGGCGCGCAGCATCCGCGTCGAACGGACGCTCGCCAACCCGGGGGGACTGACCATCCGAACTTCGTTCTACTGGCCTCAACCGCCCACCGGCCCAACCGCCGGCTACACGGCGCCGTTGCTCGAGTGGGTCGAGACCCGCATCTTTGGTCTCACTGCCGACCCTCTGGTGTTGCGGAGTGAATTCGCCCAGACCTACCACCCCGGTCACCACAACTTCTGGGAGGAGTTCATCTTCGAGCCGCGGCTGGATCCCGGGGTCACCCCGGCGCAACGCGAAGAACTCACGCGCCTGAACATCCAACTGCTGCACGCCACCAGGGGCGAGCTAGGCTCTCGCATCCAGGCCCTTGGCCTAGACGGCCAATTCCGGCGCCTCCCCTGACACCTACTGATGAGAGGTCGGGATAGACGACATATTGCAGGGCGCGCAGTCCTCTGCGCGCCGTAAACGACTCTGGACACAGGAAGCCCCGGCGCGCAGAGGACTGCGCGCCCTACCGCCGAGTTGTAGTCCATCTCAGTGACTCATCAGTAAGCACAAGGCCAAGTCAGCGCACCTCGGGTCCAGCCTCGGGTGGATCGTTCTCGAGATACACCAGTCGCGCTCTCGCCGCGCGGGCGCCCTCCCCCGGTAGGAACCGATCGAGCAGGGAACCGCCGGCAGGCCCTGAGGAGCCAACGCTCCCCGCACTGGGCGGCGCCGCGGACGGTTCCAGGGCCGACCGCAACGCGCCTTCGACCAACTCGGCGCAGTGAATCTTGAGGGGAGGAAGCGGCCCCAACTCACCCGCGAGTTGCTCGGCCCGCAGGTTCAGGGCTTCCTCCGGTGTCTTACCCCGTATCAGCTCGGTGGCCACGCTCGCCACCGCGATGGCCGTCTCGCAGCCGAACGACTGAAAGGTGGCCCGGTCGATCACGCGGCGGCCGTCTTGGTCCTTAAACTTGACCCAGAGCCGCATGAGCTCGCCGCAGGAGGCGTTGCCCACGGTGCCCACCGCGTCGGCCCCCTCGAGTTCACCCAAGTTGGCGGGTTGGACCGAGCCAGCGATGAGGTCGGCAGGGAGGGCGTCGTGGTGCATAGGGACAGGGGCAGGCCGAGCGAAGGGTCACTCCGCCAGCCGGTATCGTTTCATGGAGCCATCCACCTCGCGGGCCCAGGCGTCGATGCCCCCGGCCAAGCAGCGGACTTGTTGAAATCCTTGCCCGGCAAAATAGGCGGCGGCGTCAAGGGCTTGGCGGCCCTGATGATCGTAAACGACCAGCAACGCCTCGCGCGGCCAGCGCCCGAGAATCTCCTGCATCGTCGTTTGCGTGAGCAACACCGCCCCCTCGAGGCGCACGGCCTCCCATTCCTCGCGCGAGCGAATGTCCACCAGCCGCGGCTTGGGCTGGATCTTCAGCATGCCTGCTAACCCGGCCGCCGACATCCAGGTGCGCGCATCCTGTTCGTGGCTGGTCTGCAGCCGCGCCAAGACCTCCGCCACGTCCAAATTCCCATTCCGGGCACAAAGCTGCGCCAGGGTCTCCTCCGGTTGAAAGCCGCAACTGCTGCACCCGCCGATGTGGTAGTGGCGAAAGAGCGTGCGTTGGGCGCCGGGGAAGACCTCGAGCACGTGGCGCAGGGTCGCTTCGGGGCCAAGGGATGGGGTCGCTGGGGCGCTCATCGGACCTGGGGCACTCACAACGGGACATGGAAGAAGCGGCGGATCTCACGCAGCACCTCGACCAACCGATCCACTTCGCCGGCCGTGTTATAGAAGTAGAAGCTGGCACGCGCGGTCGACTCGAGGCCCAGCTTGCGCATGAGAGGCTGGTTGCAGTGGTGCCCACCCCGCAGCGCAACCCCGAACTGGTCCGCCACCGTGACCACGTCGTGGGCGTGGACATCCGAAAAATGGAAACTCACCAGCCCGGCGCGGCCGGTCTTGGGCCCGAGCAACCGAATGCCCGCCAGGCCGGCGAGTTGCTCATAGGCCCGAGCCGCGAGCTCCTGGTCGTGCTGGAAGATCCGCTGGCGCCCGATGCGATCGAGGTAATCCATCGCCGCGTGCAGGCCGACGGCGCCGGCGATGTGCGGCGTGCCCGCCTCGAACTTGTGCGGGATGACATTCCAGCGGCTGGCGTAGAACTCGACGTTCGCGATCATGTCCCCTCCCCCCTGCCAGGGCGGCATCGCCTCGAGCAGCTCCCGCCGGCCATACAACACCCCGAGGCCAGTCGGCCCGCCGATCTTGTGGCTCGAAAAGGCGAGAAAATCGCAGCCAAGCTGCTGCACGTCCAACTCGAGGTGCCCGGCGCTTTGCGCGGCATCCACCAGCGTGACCACGCCCAAGCCGCGCGCCCGGGCGCACAACTCGGCCACCGGATTGACCGTGCCGAGCGTGTTCGAGATATGGGTGAAGGCGAATAACTTGACCTCCGGAGTCAGGAGCTGCCCCAACCGGTCGACCTCGAGCCCCCCGTCGTCGCCCGTGACCGGCAGATACCGCAGGTTGGCGCCCGTGCGCTGCGCCAACAACTGCCAAGGCACCAGGTTGCTGTGATGCTCCATCTCCGTTAGCAAGATCGCATCGCCCGACCGCACCCGCGCCCCCCACGCGTGCGCCACCAGATTGATCGCTTCGGTCGTGCCGCGCGTAAAAACGATCTCCTCCGCGCTGCGCGCGTTCAGGAAGCGCGCCACGCGCGCCCGGGCCCCCTCGTAGGCGGCGGTGGCGCGGTTGCTCAACTCGTGGATGCCGCGATGGACATTGGCATTTTCGGAGCGGTAATAACGATCGATCGCCTCGAGCACCGCCCGCGGCTTCTGACTCGTCGCCGCATTGTCCAAGTAGACCAACGGGTGCCCATGCACGCGCTGGTCGAGGATCGGGAAATCGGCGCGCAGCAGTTCCCACGCCGTCGTGGGCGCGGCTGGCCGGGGCGTCGTTGGGTCGAGCGCGGCGTTCATAGGCGTCTGGGTCTAGCGTTAGGGCAAGGCCGGCATGCTCAAAGCATGCCCAGCTCGAGCCGGGCCGCCTCGCTCATCATGCTCTGGTTCCACGGCGGGTCCCACACCAACTCGACCTGGACCTCCGCCACCCCTGCCAGGGCCAGCACCTTGCTCTGCGCGTCTTGTTGGATGACCGGCCCCATCCCGCATCCGGGAGCCGTCAACGTCATCTTGATGTCCACACGATAGGTCGACCCGTCCCCTTGGGGGTGGACCTGGCAATCGTAGATCAAACCCAAATCCACAATGTTCACCGGGATCTCGGGGTCGAAACAGGTCCTCAACTCAGCCCAAACCCGCTGCTCGAGGGCCTCCCGACTGATCGGCCCTGACGATGGCGCGGCGGCCGGCCGTGCCGCCTCGAGCCCGAGGGCATCGGCATCCTTGCCCTCGACCCGGAACATGTTGCCATTGACCACCACCGTATAGCTGCCGCCCAGGGCCTGCGTGACTTGGGCAGTCGCACCGGCCTCGAGCGTGACCTTGGTCCCCACGGGCACCACGGCCGCCTCGACGTTGCGGGTTAACACCACTGTTTTCAGGCTTGACGTACTCATGGATCACCTAGATGAACTACCCCTCGGCGGTAGGGCGCGCTGTCCCCTGCGCGCCCCGGCCTCCTGTGTCCACCGCAGTCTACAGCGTGCGCCCGCCTCCGCACCCGGCCAGCAGATTCTCGCCTATCCCAAGCTCTCATCGGTAACTCGGTACGCTGAACCGCCTACTCGGTGGAAACCGTCGGCGCCCGGCCCTCATCCTCGAGGGCCGCCACCACAGCGCGCCAGGGGAGCATCGCGCACTTGACCCGGGCCGGGAACTTATGGACGCCCGCGAAGACGGCCATCTTGCCCAGGTCCGCGCCGCGGCTCTGGCCGGTGGTCATGAGGGCATGGATCTGGTCGAAGAGCCGCTTCACCTCGGCGGTCGAACGCCCCTTGAGACTCTCGGTCAGCAGCGAGGCCGACGCCTTCGAAATGGCGCAGCCGGACCCCTGGAAACTGATGTCCTTGATCACGTCGCCCTCGAAGGCGAGGTAGATGGTGACCTGATCCCCGCATAAGGGGTTATGCCCCTGCGCCTGGCGTTGAGGCGCCTCGAGCGGGCGGTAATTGCGCGGACTGCGGCTGTGGTCCAGGATCACCTCCTGGTAAAGGTCGCTCAGGTCGTTCATGGGCCCACATGCACTTGTTCGTCCTGCTCGAGACGGTCCCAGACCACCCGGTCCAGTTCCTCGCGCATCGCCGTCGATCGGATCCGCTCGATGATCTCGCCGGCAAACGCATGAATCAACATCCGCCGCGCCGTCTCGCGCGGCAACCCGCGGGCGCGCAGGTAAAAGACCGCCTCCGGTTGCAACTGACCGATGGTCGCCCCGTGCGTGCACTTAACGTCGTCCGCGTAAATCTCGAGCTGCGGCTTGGTGTTCGCCGTCGCTTCGTCCGACAGGAGCATGTTCTTGTTAGTCTGTTTAGCGTCGGTCTTCTGCGCGCCGGGGCGCACCAAGATCCGGCCATGAAACACCCCCTTCGAGCGGCCCGCTAAAATGCCGTTGAAATACTCATGACTCACACACCGCGGCGCGGCGTGGTCCACAATCATGTGGTGGTCGGCTAACCGCTCCCCGCCCGTCAGATAAAGCCCGTTGAGCACCGCCTCGAGGCCCTCCCCGCCCAAGATCACGCGCAGGTTCTGCCGCGACAACCGCGCCCCCAATGCAAACGAATGCGAGACAAAACTCGCTCCCCGCCCCAACTCCGCTTCCACGGCGCCTAGGTGAAACGCATGGGCTGATTCGTCCTGGAACCGCAAATGCTCGACCACCGAATTCGCACCCCCCACGACCGTCGTCACCGTGTTCGTCAAGGTGGCCGCGGCGCCCAGGCTCACGTAGTTCTCGACCACGGTCAACCGCGTGTCCGCCTCCGTCACAATCAAGTTCCGCAGATGCGACGCACGCCGCGCCTGCCCGCCGGTCGAGAGATGGAGGAGTTGAACCGGTTCCTCGATCGCGCGCCCTTTGGGGACCGACACCACCAAACCGTCGGTGAAGTACGCCTCGTTGAGGGCGGTCAAGGCGTTGACCAACGCCCCCTCCCGTCCCAACCAACGTTCGCTCCACGCGGGCGCCTCCGCCAACGCTTGGGCCAAGCTCGAAACCCGCACCGAGTGCGGCTGCGGTCGCACACGCGACAGCCGCCTCGAAAAATGGCCGTCCACGAATACCAGTCGGTCTCCGGGCAGTTGGGCCAGGGCGAAGTCGGCCAGGCGCTCGGCCGGCAGCACTGCTTCCGTCGGCGCGGGAGCGGGGGGCCAAGGTTGCTCGGCCAGCGGCGCGAGATTGGTGAAGCGCCAATCCTCGTGCTCGAGGGTCGGCCAACCCAACTCCTGGAAGCGGGCCAAACCGGCTTGGCGCTTGGCCAGCAGCCAGGCGGGGCCAGCCGCCCACTCGCGCACCTCCGCGGGCCGAGGCCAGCCCGGTTGGTCAAGCGGTGTGGCGACAGCGGGCGAGCGCGCAGCTCTAGGTTCCATGGCGGCCATCATGCGTGTGCTCGGGGTTCAAGTTCAAGCGGCCACCGACTCGCAGCCAGCACAGGTGTTGCAGCCAAGAATCCAATCGTAGCCCTTCTCCTCGAGCTCGAGGGCGAGCTCTTTGCCGCCCGACTTCACAATGCGCCCCCCACAGAGCACGTGGACATAATCCGGGACGATGTAGTCCAGCAACCGCTGGTAATGGGTGATGACCAGTTGGGCGCGGTCGGGCCGCTTGAGTTGGTTGACGCCGTGGGCGACGATGCGCAGCGCGTCGATGTCCAACCCCGAGTCGGTCTCGTCGAGGACGGCCAGGCGCGGTTCCAGGACTGCCATCTGGAAGATCTCGTTGCGCTTCTTCTCGCCCCCGGAGAAACCTACGTTCACCGGCCGCTTCAGCAGGTCCTCGTTCAAATCCAGCAACCGGATCTTCTCCCGCACAAACTGCAGAAACTCGATCGCGTCCAGCACCGCCTCACCCCGATGCTTGCGTTGCTCGTTCAACGCCGCCTTCAGAAAATACGTCGAGTTCACCCCCGGAATCTCCACCGGATACTGGAAGGCCAAAAACACCCCTGCCTTGGCCCGGTCCTCAGGCTCGAGCGCGAGCAAGTCCTGACCCAAGTAGTGCGCCTGCCCGTCGGTCACGTCGTAGCCCTCCCGCCCCGCCAGCACCGCTGCCAACGTGCTCTTCCCGCTCCCGTTGGGCCCCATCACCGCGTGCACCTCCCCCGGCTGCAGCGTAAGGTCGACGCCGCGCAAGATGGCTTTGCCATCCACGCCAGCGTGCAAGTTCTGTATCTTCAAGATCGGTTGCATAATGCTTCTCGCTGCCATTCCACCGCTCAATTCGCTCGGCTTCCCCGTTCAACGTTCCCCGTCCGCCATTCGCCATTCGCCATTCGCCTCGATCCCCTCGCCCAGCACGCCTGCGTCCGACACCTCGTCGGCGCAACCGCCCGGCTCGGGCCCGAACACGCTCACCCCACGCTGCCCTCGAGGCTCACCCCAAGCAGCTTCTGCGCTTCCACCGCAAACTCCATCGGCAACTCGCGGAACACCTCTTTGCAGAAACCGTTGACGATCATGTTGACCGCGTCCTGCTTCGAAATCCCGCGTTGGTTGCAGTAAAAAACCTGGTCCTCGCCAATCTTCGAGGTCGTCGCCTCATGCTCGACCTGCGACGAGGTGTTCTTCACCTCGATGTACGGAAAGGTGTGCGCCCCGCACTGGTCCCCGATCAGCAGCGAATCGCACTGGGAAAAGTTCCGCGCCCCGGCCGCCCCCGACCGGATCTGCACCAAACCGCGGTAGCTGTTTTGGCCGCGCCCGGCCGAGATGCCTTTCGAGACGATGGTGCTGCGCGTGTTGCGGCCCACATGGACCATCTTGGTGCCCGTGTCGGCTTGCTGGCGATGATTGGTGAGGGCGACCGAGTAAAACTCGCCCACCGAGTTCTCGCCCAGCAGAATGCAACTCGGGTATTTCCAGGTGATCGCCGACCCGGTCTCGACTTGCGTCCACGAGATCTTCGAGTTCCGGCCTCGGCACAAGCCGCGTTTGGTGACGAAGTTGTAAATGCCGCCCCGCCCTTCGCGATCTCCCGGATACCAGTTCTGCACCGTCGAGTACTTGATCTCCGCGTCGTCCATAGCCACCAACTCGACCACCGCCGCATGCAGTTGGTTCTCGTCCCGCATCGGCGCCGTGCAACCCTCCAGATAGCTCACGTAACTGCCCGGCTCCGCCACGATCAGCGTCCGCTCGAACTGGCCCGTGTTGGCGGCATTGATGCGAAAGTAGGTCGACAGCTCCATCGGACAACGCACCCCCCGAGGCAGGTAACAAAACGAACCGTCGCTGAACACCGCCGAATTCAGCGCGGCGAAGAAGTTGTCCGTGTAGGGCACGACCGACCCGAGGTACTTCTCCACCAAGTCCGGGTGCCGGCGCACCGCCTCCGAAAACGAACAGAAGATGATCCCTTGTTTCTCGAGGTCCTTCTGGAACGTGGTCGCCACCGAGACACTGTCCACCACCGCGTCCACCGCCACACCCGCCAGCCGTTTCTGTTCCGAGAGCGAGATCCCCAACTTCTCGAAGGTGCGCAACAGCTCGGGGTCCACCTGGTCCAGACTCTCGAGCTGCGCTTTCGGCTTCGGCGCCGCGTAATAGATGATGCTCTGGTAGTCGATCGGCGGATAGACCGCCTTCTGCCACTTCGGCTCGGCCAGCGTTAACCAGTGCCGGTACGCCTTCAGCCGCCACTCGAGCAGAAACGCCGGCTCCCCTTTCTTGGCCGAGATGGCGCGAACCACCTCCTCGTTCAAACCGGGCGGCAGCGCCTCGGTGTCAATGTCGCTGACAAACCCGTACTTGTACTCGGTGTTGACGAACTGCTCGATGGTCGCAAGGGCTTTGCTCATGGGAGTCGGGGCGGAGTCGGGCGCAAGCGCGAAGCCGGTGCCAGCTATTTCCCCCGCTTGCGCGCGGCGCAATCCGGGCAAATACCGCGAAAGGCGATCTCGTAGGCGCGCACGTGGAAACCGTCAGGCATATGAATCTCCGGCTCCTCGGCGCTGGGATCGTAGTCGATGTCGAAGGTGCCGTGGCATTCGTCGCAATAAAAGTGGTGATGCTCGCGCATGTTCGAGCAGTACCGCGTGGCGCCGCGATCGTGGTTGACTTGCTTGACCAAGCCGCACTTGACCAGCGTGTCCAAGCAATTGTAGACCGTGGCCATCGAGATGTCCGGCATGTCGTCCTTGGCCCGCATGAAGACCTCTTCGGCGCTGGGGTGATCTTTCTTCTCGAGCAACACGCCGTACACGTGCCGGCGTTGGGCGGTAAACCGCAGCCCGGTGCGCGCCAGGCGCTCGTTCAAGCGCTCCTCGGCGAAATCGATGGGCACCTTTCTCTTCATGACGAAGGGAGCATAGCGCCGCGGGGCGACTTGTCAAGAGTTGGAATTATTCTAAATAGCGTCCACCCACCCTCCCACGGCGCGTTTGCCGCCGGACCCCGAACCTGCTATAGCAAGCCCATGAAGTTCCTGTTCCGGTGGCTCTTCCGGCTGGTCGTCCTGACCCTCTTGCTGGTCATGGCACTGGTCTTGCTCAAAGACGCCATCCTCAAGGAACTCCTCGAACTCGAGCTCCGCCAACAAACCGGCCTCCAGACCAAGATCGGCGAACTCGAAGTCCGCCTCTTCTCCCCCACCGTCAGCGTCGAGCGGCTGCGCCTCTTCAATCCGCCCGAGTTCGGCGGCTCGCCTTTCCTCGACATCCCAGAGTTGTACCTCGAGTATGATCGACTGGCGTTGGCCGCTCACCAGTTGCACCTGCGCCTGCTCCGCGTGCAGGTGGCCGAGCTCACCCTCGTCCAAAGCCTGGACGGCCGCAAAAACACCGATTGGCTTGCGAGCCTCCCCGACCGCTTCGCCCGCAACGGCCTCGAATTTGCCGGCATCGACACCCTCAACCTCACCCTCACCCGGATCAAACGTTACAGCATGCACAACCCGCGCTTGACCGAAACCGTCGAAGTCGGCCTCCGCCAGGAGATCCTCACCCGGCTCGACACCGGCAAGGCCGCCGGCACGGCCTTGGGTCTGCTCGCCGCCCAGCGCGGCCTCCAACCCCTCACCAATTGGTTTCCCGGACTTCGCCTGCCCCGTTGAGCTCCCCCGCCGGTGGCCCTGGGCGGCCTCCACTCTACCGACCCGCCCCAACGACTCGCGCATCCCGGCCAGACGGCTCTGCGACCGGCCGGTACCACAGCGACTCCCAGTAGCGCCGGTCCGTCTCATAGACGTCGAGCGGGTCCTCAGGACGGTGACTCGCAGGCAAAACCCCGTAGCGCTGCAGCTCGCGAACGTACTCCGGCTCAGGTCGGAACCCGGGCAAATTGAAGCGCGTGATGGCTTCGAGGTGCTCCTTCGCCTCCCGTATGCCCGCCAGTAATGCCCGGTAGTCCGGATCGGTCGTGTCCGTAAACACCGCGCCGCAGAGCGCCAAACCGCCGGCCTCCCGGGCCAGTGGCGCTAAGACCTGCAACGACCGCTCCGGCCGAGACAAATTGTAGAGGATGTGGTTCGAGAATCGCAGCCGCGGATCGGCGTAAGCCTTCATCCAGGCGGTCGACCCCGGCCGCAACGAGCCGTCTCCGTAGGTCTTCAGCCAAGGCGGATCCCAAAAACGCGGCGCCCCATCCCCATACCGTAAATGATGCAGCCGCAAACCCAGGTGATCCGCCGGGGAATTGGGCAATTGGAGCGGACCCACGTGACAGGTCGCGCAGCGCCGCCCCAGTACGGCCTGCGCGCCCTTAAGACCCGGCCAGCTCAGGTAATCGATCGTGGGCTTGGTCCCGTATTGCAGTGCCGCGTAAGGCCCGATCATCCCACCCCCGAGCGCCGCGTAGGTGCCCGGGAACGTTGCCGCGGCGTCAATCCAAAGCTTCACCAGCCGCAGCTCCGCCGCGCTCAGTTGCACCTGGTGATGTGCCCCCTGCAACTTATCCAGCAAGTAACTTGCGCCACTCCCAATCCGATACGGGGGATAATCGCCCCGAGCCAGATCCCGGCCGTCCGCCATCTGCAGCCGCGCCGACAACGTAAAGTAACTGTGCGTGAACATTGGCCCCTGGTCCCCGGTCAGCAGGGCCCCTCCCGCGTAGTGCTCCGTGTCGTGGCACCCCAGACAATGGCGATCCCAGATCGGTTGAATGTCCCGCGGGTAATCGAACACCTCCGGCGCACCCGGGATCGGCGCGATCTCGCTGGGCGCCCGCTGCAAGGCCTGCAGCGGAGGCCGATTGGGCGGCGCCAGCGTCCGCCGCTCGTGACAGCCTACGCACGCCGCAACCTCCCCAGGCATCACCGTCAAAAAACTGAGCATCCGCTTGACCGACAAATCGTCCGCATCCAACGCCACCAACTGCAAGCTCCGCAACGGTGGCACCCGCAAATTGGCCGAACCGTCCGCCTCGACCGGCACCGTGCCCAGCACGCGATTGAGCGTGTAGGAACCGCCGTAGCTGATCGGGTCCATCGAGCCACCGAAATTCACGGGTTTAGGCAGGTTCTCCAGCACCAACAGACGCTTGATCGTGCCCCGCGCAATCCCCGCCATGCTGCGCCCAGCGTAGATGTCTGCCACCACCAATTGCCCGCTCGCCACCCGCCCGTCCACCCGCGACGGCAACACCGGCTCCCGCGGCCGACCCACCAGCGGACGTGGCTCGTGCAGCCACGCGCCGTCCCGCGCCAACTCACCCGCTAACCGGTACAACTCCCGCGTCGCCCCCTGCCCATCCATGAGCAGCAGCCGTGGCCCCTGGGCCACCAGAAAGGCCTCTCCCGATAGCGGGTACGGGTCGCGAAAGTCCTTCCCGGCATGAACGATCCGTTGGCTCGCGACTGCGTCCGGCCCCTGCGCCACGCTCACGAGCGCTACCCGCCCTTCGTGCTCTTGGCGACCGTGATCCGGGGAGTTGACCATCAAGACCTGCGCGCTGCCCGGGACCGGCTTGGCGTCCAGATACACATCGCCCGGCTCACTGTTGCCGTAGTAGGCCATCTGGCCCGTCCCGTCCGGATTCATCGCCCAAAGATGATGAAAGTGCTCCCGCGACCGATCGACATACTCCCACCGCGTGTACAGAATGCGCCCGTCCGGCAAAACCCACGGCGTGTTGTCCTGCTCGATGTTCGACGATAACGGCCGGATGTCCCCGCCGTCCCCGTCACACCGATGCAGCGTCGCCACCGGCACATACCAGCAAGGCACAAACCGGTTGCATCGGCTCGACACAAAAACCACGCCCCCATCCGGCAAGTAGCACGGCTCCAGATCGTCAAACGGACCGTCCGTGAGCTGCCGCAAACCGCTTCCGTCTCCGCCAATCTCGTACAGGTGAAAGTAGGGCGTGCCCCCCCGCCGATACGAGAAAAGCACCTTCTGCCCGTCGTAGTGCACCTGGGGATCCCGCACCGCCCCTGCCGGGTCGTCGACCAGCAGCGTAACCTCCCCCGTGGCCAACACCAGTTTCCCCAACCGCCCGCCCGCACCGTACACCCGATGCTCCGGGCTCGCGATCGCGTGGCCGAAGTTCTCGTACCAGTGCGGCCCCTTCGGTTGGCGCACGGCAAAAACGATCTCGGCCGGCATACCGACCGCCGAAGCCCCAGCCTGCACCGCCCCCAACCCCAGCCACACCCCCAGCGCCCAACTCCCCGCTCCCCTGCCTAACCCTAACCCCAACCCCACACAACCGCTCCGCCACCGGCCTCGATAACCCCCTGCCCCAAGCCCGCCCGGACCCGGGCCCAAACCGCCCGCGAAGCGGAGAACGAGGAAGAGGAAGTGCGGAGACATGCTGGCCGACGTTAGGCCGCCTGGCAAAGCCACGTCAAGCGCCCCTCCGCTCGATGTAGCGGACCCGAGGCACGGCCTACCCTCCAGACGCTCCGGGCCCACCCCACCCCATCGGTCGTGTCAACCACTATAACCCTGGCGATTTGCTCTACAGCCTGCATCGTTGCAGGCCGGTTGTCCCCCCTGCTTCCCTCGGGTATCCTCCTGTCCTCTGTCAAGTATTACGATCCCGGCGTATTGTTTTAAAGCTCGCCGAGCGCGCCGTGTGACGGTCGTGGTGCCAGCATGGACCGGTCGACGCCCTTGCCCCTCTCCTTTGGCCTTGGCCCAGGTGAACACCAGCAGGGATACCGCCTGGCGCGGCAAACGAAAGGGCCAATCGATCTGGGCATCCTTGATCGGGATGGTGACGGGCTGCTCCAACCGTGCAAGGTGCCCTGCCGCAACGAGTTGTTGGTATTGTCCCGGGCTCGGAGCCGCCGGAGCGCCCAAGCGCAGCCAGCAGGTGAAGGCGTTGCTGTGTTCGGCGTCGATTCGGTAATGCTCGACCAAGGCCTGTTGCGCGTGCGGTGGTAAACCCCTCAGTTCGAGAGCTACGACCGCGTCCGGGCCGGGCCGGTCGTCGTCGTGGTAATGCCAGGCCAAGACACAAAGCTGGTTCGAGCCGAGGCTGGCCAGGGCGGAGACATCGGGTTGCCCGCGCACGCCCTGCTCGAGGATCTCGGCCAACCGCACCGCGCCGGTGCTGCGCACCGTGAGGCGTTGACCGGTCATGCGGCTGAACATGCGGAACACGTTCAGGACCGGTTTTGCGATGCCGCCAGTCGCTAAGGATCGGAACCCGGCAAACAAGGGCTGATCCTCGAATTGGAATGCCCAGGTCAGGGCCCCAGCGAAGTTGACGCCGTGGCGATCCGCCAGATCGTGTTTGCGCGCGAAGCTGGCAGCGGTGTAGCTCGAGTACATCGTGCCGTTCCTGTAGGCCAGTTGCGGGCCCTGACAGGCGGCGCAGCCTTCGGGGTCGGATTCGCCGATGACGATGGCGTGATGGTGCAGGATGCGGAATTCCTCGGGTGTGCCTTGCCAGTAGCCGATGTTGGGCTCGTTCCACGTCTGCCAGTACCACGACTCGACTTCGTTGCGTCCATAGCGATCCACGCAGTGTTTGACCCATTGAAAGACCAGTTCGGCCCAGCGCGTGTAATCCTTCGGTGGATAAGCCCAACCGGTGAAGATCTCGCTGTACTTGGCTTCTGGATGCCATCGGTGCTGGTACGGCTCGGGCCGGATCGACAGGTCTTTGGGCATGAAACCGATTTGCGCGTAGGGCCGCACACCGCGCTCGAGGTAAGTGTCGAAGATGGCGTCGAGGATCGTCCAGTCGTACTGCGCATTGCCTCGCTCGTCTTCGCGATACACACCGGTCGATCCCCATTTCAACGCCGGCGTCCCGTCGCCGCTGCAAAGCAGGTTGTGCGCGCGGAAGTAGACGTTGGCCGGGGCGAGCGCGCCCAAGTCGGCTAGCAACTGGCGGCCGTGGGGCATGGTGGCGTAATTGGGTTCATCGGCGCCAAAAAAGCGCCAGATCGGGCGCAAGGATCCCAACGGCTGCGACGCATCTACCCGGATCGCGACGGCCACCGAGTCGGCCGGCGCCGGGGCGGCGGCGGGGAGTTGGTCGGTCAACCCGCTCTCGGTCAGCACCATGGCTCCCAAGACCAGGGCGGCAGGCGCGTAGCGCAGGGGCGAACGCAGGCGGAGACCGCGAGAACGACGCGAACGGCGTTTCAGCATGACTGGGTCGAAGTCTACCTGCCGCCGTCAGACATCACAAGGCTTTGCAGAGTCCGTTGAGGCGGCGCGGTGGCGCAGCCGTGCACCGGCGGCGCACCGGCCGACGGGGCACGAACGTACTAACCGGGAACGACGCGCTAGACGTAAAGCGCGTTCTGCAGGTCCCGCACCACGACGCTCATGTAAGGGTAACGCTTGTCCGGCTCCCGCTCGAGGCACTTCAGAATCAGGCGCTCCGCCGAGAGCGGGATGTCCGGGTTCAATTCGCGCGGCGCCATGAAGCCGGTGCCGCGATCCAACTGCCGCCGCAGCACATCATCCGCGCTGTCTCCCGGGAACGGCTTCCGAAAGGTCAGCAATTCGTAAGCCGTGGTGCCGAAGGCAAAAACGTCGGCACGGTGATCGACCGGCTCGCGCAAGAGTTGCTCGGGCGACATGTACGCCGGTGTGCCCGGATTGCGGGCCAACCGTTTAGGGAACTCCGGCTTCGGCAAGGACAAATCGAAATCGACTAAGCGCAAATTGCCGTTCCGGGTCACCAGTACGTTCTCGGGTTTGAAATCCAAGTGGATATAGCCGCTGGCATGCACATGTTCGAGGGCCGTGGCCATATCGATCAGGAAGTTGCCCATGTGCTCGCTCAAGAGCGGGTCGGCGCGCCCGATCAACAGCTTCAGGTTCGTCCCCTCGACGTACTCCATCGCCAAGAACGGCGTCCCCTCGATCTTCCCATGCGCATAGTAGGTAATCACGAACTCGTGGTCGTGGATGCTGGCTAGGACCTTGCAGCCGGCCAAAAACCGGCGGCGCGCCGAGAGCCCAAACGAGTGGCTCCCATGCAGACATCGCACCGCTAGCGTCCGGTTGCTCTGATCGGTTGCCAGCCAAATGTCGGCCATCCCGCCACTGTTGATCAGTTCATGGAGATAGTACGGCCCAAAGGGACCCGGCAACCGGTGCCCCCCAACATCCACATTCCGCTTTCCGAACCCAAACATCTGAACCTCTTGCTCATCACAGATTTAGCATGCCCTCACCCGCCCCGCCACAGTAAAAGCAGGCGCGCCCAGCTAAAACGCTTGAGCCAAACCACCTCTGAAACCACTCCCCGCGCCGCAGCCTCTCCCTTTGGTCCTGTCCGTGCTCGTCGTGGAGCGTCGGCGGCCCACCCGACCTCGTGAATCCAGTGGCCAGTCCCACCTCCCCGGTATACTCTGCCGTGCGCTCATGCCGGACATCGTCCTCGCCACGCTCAACGCGAAGTTCATCCACACCTCCTTAGGCCTCCGATACCTGCTGGCCAACCTCGACCCGCACCAAACCAAACCCAACGCGGTCCTGCTCGAGTTCGACCTCCAGCAGCGGCCCCTCGACATCGCCGAGCAGTTGCTCGCTCGCCAACCGCGCATCCTCGGCCTCGGTGTCTACGTCTGGAATGCCGCGCCCACCACCGAACTCGTTGCCCTCCTCAAAGTCCTCCGGCCTGACCTCCACATCGTCTTGGGCGGGCCTGAGGTCAGCTACGAAACCCAGGAGCAGGAAATCGCTCGCCTAGCCGACCACGTCATTGCCGGCGAGGCGGATCTCGAGTTCCCCGCCTTGTGCGCCCAGATCCTCGCCGGCCAACCGCCACCTCAGAAGATCATTACGGCGCCGCCCCCCGACCTGAGCCGTGTCGCGCTGCCCTACCGACTCTACACCGACCCAGACATCCGCCAGCGGACAGTCTACGTCGAGGCCTCGCGCGGTTGCCCGTTCACCTGCGAGTTCTGCCTTTCCTCACTCGACATCCCAGTCCGACGCTTCCCACTCGACCGCTTCCTGGACCACCTCGGCCAGCTCCTGGATCGCGGCACCCGACACTTGAAGTTCGTCGACCGCACCTTCAACCTCGACCTCGCGGTCAGCCGCCGAATCCTCGAGTTCTGCCTCGCCCAGTACCGGCCCGGCGTGTTTTACCACTTCGAGATGATCCCCGACCGGCTGCCGACACCCCTGCGCGACCTCCTCACGCGCTTCCCGGCTGGCGCCCTCCAACTCGAGCTCGGCATCCAGACCTTCAACCCCCAAGTCGCCGACCGCATCCGCCGGCGCCAGGACAACCGACAGGCCGAAGCCAACCTGCGCTTCCTCCGCGAGCAGACCCACGCGCACATCCACACCGACCTCATCGCAGGTCTGCCGGGAGAATCGCTCGAGAGTTTTGCCACCGGCTTTGACCGGCTGCTGCGCGCGCGCCCGCAAGAAATCCAAGTGGGCATTCTCAAGCGCCTGCGAGGCGCGCCCATCGCGCGGCATTCCGCGCAGTGGGGGATGATCTACTCTCCGCTCCCGCCCTACGAGATTCTGGCCCACCGGCAACTGGACTTCACCAACCTGCAGCGCCTGCGCCGGTTCGCCCGCTTCTGGGATTTGATCGGCAACAGCGGCAATTTCGTCGAGACCACCCCGCTCCTTTGGGGCGATGATGGCGCTTCCCCTTTCGACGCTTTCATGGCCCTCTGCGACTGGCTTTTCCAGCAGACCGGTCAACAGCACGCGATCGCCCTGGCCCGCCTCTGCGAACTGGTCTTCCAGTACCTGACAACCGTCTTGAACCGACCCGCAACGCTCGTGGCCGATCGGATCGAGCGGGATTGGCGCCGCGCCGGCCGACGGGATGTCCCCCCCTGCCTCCGCTCGCACGCCGCCAGCGCCTCAGCCGCCAGCGCCGTGCCACCGGCCGACCCGGTCGGCCGGCGTCAGCGCCGACACCGGACCGCGTGCGGCCCCCAGGCTTAAGTTCCGACCGAACCTGCCGATAACCCCCCTGTCCGGTCAGCGCCAGCGTTCATTCGCGACTTCGACACCGCTGGCCGGTGCCGCAGCTAGCAGGGAGGAAGAAGTTCGGCGCAACCCCAAACGCGCCGAACCTTTTCCTTCACCTTCACCCGCCCAACCTGGCGCCGCCCCCGCAGCCACTGGGCTCTGGCACCGGCGTGCGCTTGGGGTTGAACCCCGCGCACAATCCCGGCAGAGTGCGCGGGTTGCCATGCATATCGCGCGTCGTCGGATCTTTTATCTGATTGTGGGAGCGTTGCTTTCGTGCGTTCCCACCTCTCTGTTGGCCAATACTCTCGTCGCCACGAACTCGACCTGGAGACTCTTCAAAGGCACTGGTGAAGCCTCCACACCGGTCGAGGCCTGGCGCGCCCGCGGCTTCAACGACTCGGCCTGGGTCGCCGCAGCCGCCCCGTTCCACTTCGGCGAATCGAGCGTCACCGGAGGCACCCTGCTGAGCGACATGCGCAACGGCTATTCCTGCATCTACCTGCGCCAAACCTTCACCCTCGCCAACCCCACTGAGGTAGCGAGCCTCGCCCTCCAGGCCGCTTGCGACGATGGTTACGTCGCCTGGATCAACGGCGTCGAAGTCGTCCGTTACCGCGTCAACGCCGGCGCCCTCGCCTACAACACGGTCGCCAATTCCTCCGCGCCGGAACCGATCCAGCACATCGCCAACCCCATCACCTCCCTTGGTAGCCTCCTGGTCAGCGGAGACAACGTCCTCGCCATCCAGGCCTTCAACCGCGCTCGAGACAACGGCGATTTCCAGATCAACCTCGAGCTCAAGGCCTTCCGGCGCGACGATCACCCCCCCACCCTCGCCACCCTCGCACCCCCACCGGGCCCCGTCGGTGAACTGCGCAACATCACCGTCGTCTTCAGCGAAGCTGTCCTCGGCGTGGACGAAGACGACCTCCTCATCAACGACGTCCCCGCCAGCGCCGTGAGCGGCGCCGGCACCACCTACACCTTCACCTTCCCACAACCCCCCTACGGCTCCGTAACCGTCCGCTGGGACAACCTCCACGGCATCACCGACGCCGCCCTCCCGCCCAATCCGTTCCGAGCCGATGCCGCCGGCGCCACTTGGACGTACCAACTCTCCGACGGCGTCGGCCCACGCCTCATCGCGCTCCACCCGCCCGCCGGCGCCACCCTCCGCCGCCTGACCCAAATCCAACTCCTGTTCGACGAGTCGGTCCAGGGCCTCGACGCCGCCGATCTCACCCTCGACGGCGTCCCCGCCACCAACCTCACCGGCATCGCTGCCGGTCCCTTCGTGTTCCATTTTGCCGCGCCGGACGCCGGCCCCGTGACGGTAGCCTGGCGCGCCGACGCGGCCATCGCCGATTTCGCCCAGCCGCCCAATCCCTTCCCCGGTAACCCCTGGAGCTACACCTTCTCGCCCGAGGCCTCACCTCCCAACCTGGTGATCAACGAGTTCCTAGCCGGCAACGAAAGCGGACTCGCCGACGAAGACGGGGACCGTGAAGACTGGATCGAGCTGCTCAACCGGGGCGCTACCCCAATCAACCTCGCTGGCTGGTCGCTCACCGATGACCCCGAGCAGCCAGACCAATGGACCTTCCCCTCCGTCAGCATCGGCTCCGGCCAGTTCCTCGTCGTGTTCGCCTCCGGCAAGAACCGCCGACCCACCACCCCCGGCGCCCGTCTCCACACCAACTTCAAGTTGGCCGGCGACGGCGAGTACCTCGGCCTGTTCAACCTCGACGGCCCGCGCACAGCCCTGGACGAGTTCACCCCCAATTACCCTGACCAACGGAACGACCATTCCTACGGCCGTTTCGCCACCGACCAGTGGCGCTACTTCCGCACCCCAACCCCAGGCGCCGCCAACGGAACCAGCACCATCACCGGCGTCGTCGAACGCGTGACGTTCTCCCCGCGCCGCGGTTTCTACGAACAACCCTTTGATCTGGTCCTGTCCAACGCCACCGCCGGGGCCATCATCCGGTACACCACCGACGGAGCCGTGCCGACCGAAACCACCGGCCAAGTCTACGCTGCCCCCATTCGCGTCCACACCACGACCGTCGTCCGCGCCGCCGCCTTCCGCACCGACCGCCTCCCCTCCCGGGTCTCCACTCACACCTACCTGTTCCCCACCGAGGTCCTCCAGCAACCCGCCGCACCAGCCGGCTTCCCAGCCACCTGGGGCTCGAGCCGCGTCACCGCCGCAGACTACGGCATGGACCCGCGCGTGATCGATGACCCGGCCTACCGCGCCTTGGCGCGCCCGGGCCTGCTCGCTATCCCGTCCGTCTCCCTCGTCATGCCCGTGGACGACTGGTTCAGCCCCAACCGCGGCATCTACTCCAACGGCGATAAGGAAGGCATCGCTTGGGAACGAGCCGGCTCGGCCGAACTCCTGCTCCCCACCGGCCGCGACGGCTTCCAGGAAAACTGCGGCTTGCGCATCCAAGGCGGCACCAGCACCGGCCCGTGGAAGTCCTACAAACTGTCCCTGCGCATGGTCTTTCGCGGCGATTACGGCCCGACCCGACTCGAGTACCCGTTCTTCGCCGATTCGCCCGTGCGCAGCTTCAACACCCTCATCCTCGATGCCGGCCTCAATTACATGTGGCACTACGGCGCCGCCAGCGAAGAACAGCGCACCCGCGCCCAATACGTGCGTGACCAGTTCGTCAGCGACCTCCAAATCCTCAGCGGCACGCCCGCCCCACGCGGCCGCTTCGTCCACGTCTATATCAACGGCCTCTACTGGGGTCTCCATGACGCCCACGAAGAACCCGAGGCCCACTTCGCCGCCGAGTACTTCGGCGGTGACCCGGACGAGTACGACGTCGTCAAACACACCGGCAACAACGTCATCGATGGTACTGGCCTGGCTTGGAATGCCATGTTCAACCTCGCCCGCCAGGGGCTCGCCGACCCCGCCAACTACGACGCCCTGCGGGCCATGCTCGATGTGCCCAGCCTCATCGACTACATGCTCGTCAACTTCTACGTCGGCAATACCGATTGGCCGCATCACAACTGGTACGCCGTCCGCCGGCGCGTCCCCGACGCGAAGTACCGCTTCATCAGTTGGGACGCCGAACACGTCCTCAAGTCCGTGGGCGAAGACCGGACCGGCATCGGCAACGCAAACAGCCCAGCCGAATTGTACTCGCTCCTGCGCCAAAACCCCGAGTTCCGACTCCGCTTCGCCGACCACGCCCACCGCCACTTCTTCAACGGCGGTATGCTCTACGTCAACCCAGCCCAGCCCGCCTGGGACCCGGCCCGCCCCGAAAACAACGTGCCCGCCGCCCTCTACCACCGGCGCATCGCCGAAATCGAGGCCGCCCTCGTCTGCGAATCGGCCCGCTGGGGCGATAACCAACGCCCCGCCAGACCCTACACCCGCAACGCCGAGTGGCTCGCCGAATTGACCTGGATGCGCACCCAGTACTTCCCCCAACGCTCCGCCATCGTCCTCAACCAACTCCGCAACGCCGGCCTTTACCCCAACGTCGCCGCCCCAACCTTTAACCGCCACGGCGGTTACGTCCCGCGCGGCTTCGCCCTCACCATGAGCGCACCCGCCGGCAACCTCTATTACACCCTCGACGGCTCCGACCCGCGCCTCCCCATCTCCGGCGCCGTCCACCCCGGCGCGCGCCTCTTCGCTGCCTCCTCGCCCCTCACCCTCACCAACACCGTCCTCGTCAAAGCCCGGGTCCTCAGCGCCAACACCTGGAGCGCCCTCACCGAAGCCACCTTCCAGGTCGCCGAACTCGGCGTCCCCGTGCGCCCCACTGAAATCATGTACCATCCCCCAGGCGGCGACGCTTACGAATTCCTCGAACTGCAAAACACCGGCCTCGTCCCCCTCGACCTCACCGGCTTCAGCTTCGAGGGCATCCAGTTCGTCTTCCCCCCAGGCACCATCGTCCAACCCGGCCAGATCATCGTTCTCCAGTCTAACGCCGACCCAGCCGCCTTCGCCGCCCGTTACCCAGGTATCCCAGCCTTTGGCGCCTACGGCGGCGCCCTCTCCAACGGCGGCGAGACCCTCACCCTCAAAGACCGCGACGGTCGCCAGATCTGGCGCCTCGAATACCGCGATTCCGCCGGCTGGCCCGTCGAGGCCGACGGCCAAGGCGCTTCCATCGAACTCATCGACCCCAATGCCGACCTCAGCGACCCAGCCAACTGGCGCGCGAGCGCCGCCCCAGGCGGATCGCCCGGCACATGGACCCGCCCAAGCGTCGCCAGCAGTGTCCGCCTTAACGAAGTCCTGGCCTGGAACGGCCCGGACCCCAGCGGCCGAGACGGCGCCGACGATTGGCTCGAACTCTACCACGCCGGCGACCAGGAAACCGACCTCGGCGGCTGGAGCCTCACCGACGACGGCAACGCGCGCAAGTTCGTCTTTCCAACCCACACACGCCTCGCGCCCGGCGATTACCTACTCGTTTGGTGCGATAGCCGCACCAACGCGCCAGGACTCCATACCGGCTTCGGCCTCGAACACGAAGGCCAGACCCTCAGCCTCTACAACCCGGCCGGCACACGCATCGATGCTCTCACCTTCGGAGCTCAGATCCAGGATCGGTCGATCGGCCGTGACGAATACGGCACCTGGGTTCTCACCTCCCCTACCCCCGGCGCGGCCAACACCACCGCCGCCCTCGCCGCTCCATCCGAACTCCGGCTCAACGAATGGCTCGCCAACCCCATCCCGGGCGCGGACGACTGGCTCGAACTCTTCAACCAATCCGCCGGCGACCCCATCGCTCTCCGCGGCCTCTACCTAGCCACCAGCAATGCCCTCGCCCGGGTCGAGGCCCTCGCCTACGTCGCCCCGCACGGCCACCTCCGGCTCTGGGCTAATAACCAAACCGGCCCAAGCCAACTCGCCCTCAGACTCCCCGCCGAGGGCGGCTTCATCGCCCTCATGGACCAGGTCGGGGCTCCCCTCGACAGGGTTTCCTACATTGCCCAAACCGAGAACGTCACGGCCGGCCGTTTCCCTGACGGCCTCGATCCCGTCATCGCTCTCGCCGCACACACCCCTGGCGCCCCTAACTCGAATGACCCAACCGACTCCGACCAAGACGGTGACCGCCTCCCCGATAACTGGGAACGCGCCTGGGGTCTGGCCCCAGACGACCCACGCGGCCCCAACGGTGCCAACGGCGACCTAGACGCCGATGGCTTGACCAACGCCCAGGAATGGTACGCCGGCACGAACCCGCTCGACCCCAAGAGCGCCTTGACTCTCCGCACTCAAGGATTCACCGCCCAAGGGCTGCGCCTCGAATTCGGCGCTGTTCCCAACCGCCTCTACCGCGTTGAGCTCAGCGAATCCTTAGGCGCCTCGGACTGGCAAGTCCTGGAAACGCTGACCGCACCTTCGTCGCCCGCCACTCTCGACCTGTACGATGGCGATGCCGGAATCTCAACCACACGGTTCTATCGCCTCATCGTCACGCGCCCCTAACACCGGCGCCACGCCTCGGCGTTTCGGATCCGGCGGTTTCCCTGCGTGCTGGATTCGCCGCCAACACTCATTGCCGGCGGCAGTCGGTGACTTCTGGCTGCAGTCGTTTTCGTGGCTGCGGTTGAGTCGCTGCTTGACCCACAAGGTGTCCGGCTGTCCGGTGGGCGTTGCGTGTCCACTCGGACACGGCATTCGACACGGCGGCCTGGATGACCGGTTGTGCGTCCTGCAAATGCTGTTGCACCGCGGTGGCGATAGCGCGGCATGTACGGTTCCTGGCGATTGTGACGGTGGAGATCCAACCGCTGCGGCGTACGCGCTTCTGTAACGTGTCGAGCTTCAGGCCGTGGCGGGCGACAATCTCGGTGGCGGGCGTGCCGGAGACGAATTCCCGTCGCATCTCCGCCCAAGGCAAATCAAGCGCTCTTGGCATGGTGGCGACTTTTGAGCTTGCCGCGCGCGTTTGGGAGCAGTATTAGCCATGCCATACCGTGACCACCGGAACAGACCCGTGCGGCGCGGACCACCTTCATGTGCGAAGGCCGTGCCGGGGCGCAGGCCTGACCCGTCACGCGGGCGGGCGCAAATCGCGCGCGGCCTGCATGAGAAACGATCTGTCGAACACGTTAATTTCACGCAATGATGGCGTTTAATGCTTGGAACCACACTTCGTACAAACACACAACGTTCGGCAAAGGAAAGGACAGCGCATATGAGACTAACCCGCAAGAGAACAATCGTAGTTATCGTTACTCTCTGTCTTGCTGTTCTGATTATCATTCTTGCAATGCCCAGACACAAACCGGAGATTCTCGTTGCAATAGACAAAGGCCAACTATCCGCGATGGATGCGATTCTCGGGGGAAACGACCCCGGCCCTGCCATACAGCCGTACCTTGAAAATGTGAGGAGAATGTTGGATGAATCGCCTAGGCGAATTAAAGCCCGTGATAAGTGGGGAGCTACCGTTCTCCATTACGGATGTTACCACAAAGATATGGTCCGTCTTCTCGTCTCAAGGGGAGCAAAGGTAAATGCCAAGGATAAGCAAGGAGGGACCCCCCTTCACCTGGCCGTCATAGCCGCCTGGATCAATGCTAGCGGCGTAGAGGAACTCGTTGCGCAAGGCGCGGATGTCAACGCGAAGAACAGGAAGGGGCAAACACCTTGGGATGTATTCGTTCGCCATCATGCGCCCCTCGCTGAAATCCGGGATGGGCGTATAGTCGGTATTCGCTCTGCCTATGAAGACATTCCGGCAGAGCAGCGCGAGATCAAGGAGCGTGAACTTGGGAGAGTTTCTGACGCTTTGCGCTCCCAGTGAAGAGTATTGTCCGG
>VHCO01000021.1 GCA_016871715.1 Verrucomicrobiota bacterium | reverse complement strand
ACCGGCTACAATGCGGATCCGCTCCGGACCACCCAGGCGCTGGGTTTCGCCAGCGGCGCTACGCTCCAGCTCACGGGCAAGCGGTATCCCTTGTCGTGTACGCAGAATCACTGGGTGATGCAGGGCCGGCCGATCGTGCGGGAAGCGAACCTCGAGACCTACCGCCAGAACCCGCAGTTCGCCCAAGCGATGAATCTGCCCGAGCCTCCCTACGGCTTGGACGAACAGCATCGGCCCAAGCCGATCTATCCCAACCCGCTGGACCAACTTAAGCCGGACGCCACGCATTGGTGGGGCATGACGGTGGACTTGGGCGCGTGCGTCGGTTGTTCGGCCTGTGTGATCGCCTGCCAGAGCGAGAATAACATCCCGATCGTCGGCAAAGACCAGGTGCGCCGCAACCGGGAGATGCACTGGTTGCGGATCGATCGCTATTTCGCCGGGCCAACGGCCGATCCGCAGGTGGTGAACCAGCCGGTGATGTGTCAGCATTGCGAAGCGGCGCCGTGCGAGAGCGTGTGCCCGGTCAATGCAACCGTTCACGATGACGAGGGCCTCAATTTGATGGCCTACAACCGTTGTGTGGGCACGCGCTATTGCTCGAACAACTGCCCCTTCAAAGTCCGCCGCTTCAACTTCTTCGATTACCACCGCCGCCCCTTGGACAAGCTCTACCAGAGCCCGTTGACCACCTTCACCGACGGCGAGTGGGAAGTGAAACGGTGGTTGAAGAATCGCGACCGCGGCAGTCGCCCCCAGGAGGAGTGGGACTTGCTGCGGTTGGCGAAGAACCCGCAGGTGACGGTGCGCATGCGCGGGGTGATGGAGAAGTGCACCTTTTGTCTCCAACGCATCGAAGCGGCCAAGATCGCCCAGAAAATCCAGGCGGGCGCCTCAGCCGATGTCGAGGTGCGCGACGGCGCGATCCAGACCGCATGCGAACAGGCGTGCCCGGCCGAGGCGATCGTCTTTGGCAACCTCAAAGATCCCAATAGCCGCGTCGCCAAAGCCGCACGCCAGGACCGCGGTTACTCGCTGCTCGAGTTTCTCGCCGTCAAACCGCGGGTGACCTATCTCGCCCGCGTCCGCAACCCGAACCCGGCCATGCCCGATTACCACCAGCAGCCCCTGACCACGGCCGAGTATCTCGAACACGGCGGCACCCTGATCCCGCACGGGACGGGCGCAGCTCCCGGCGCCGGGTCGGCGGCGACGAATGGAGGCCACTGATGGCCGGGGCCGTGCCGCCGGGCGCCGAGGTGCGCGTGATCGGGCCACCGCAGGAGTTGGAGCGCGTGCCGTTGGTGGCGAACCAGCGGAGCTTGGCGTGGGTTTCGGATCGAGTCGCGGGGATTGTCGAGGGGCGGGCGCCGCTGTGGTGGTGGGTGGCGTTTGTGCCGAGCGTGGTGGCGTTGTTGCTGCTCGGGGCAATGCTGGTCTATCAGATCTCGACGGGGGTGGGCGTCTGGGGCAACAACCACCCGGTCATGTGGGGTTGGGACATCATCAACTTCGTCTGGTGGATCGGTATCGGCCACGCGGGCACGCTCATCTCTGCCATTCTCTTCCTGCTGCGCCAACGCTGGCGCACGGCTGTCAACCGCGCCGCCGAGGCCATGACCATCTTTGCCGTCATGTGCGCCGGCATTTATCCTGCGCTGCACGTGGGGCGCATCTGGTTCGACTGGTGGCTGTTCCCTGTCCATAACTCCCAAAGCCTTTGGCCCCAGTTCCGCTCCCCGCTCATGTGGGACGTGTTCGCTGTCTCGACCTACTTCACCGTCTCGGTCCTCTTTTGGTACATGGGCCTGATCCCGGACCTGGCGGTCTTCCGCGACCGGGCTAAGACGAAGCTTCGGAAGTTCTTCTACGGCCTGTTCGCGCTGGGCTGGACCGGCTCCAATCGGCACTGGAGCAACTACGAGAAGGCCTACTTGATTCTGGCCGGGCTCTCGACGCCCCTGGTCCTCTCGGTCCACTCGATTGTGTCGTTGGATTTCGCGGTTTCCCAATTGCCGGGCTGGCACACCACCATCTTCCCGCCCTATTTCGTCGCCGGCGCCATCTTCTCCGGGTTCGGCATGGTTTTGACCTTGCTGATCCCGTTGCGGAAGTGGTGTCACCTCGAGGACATCATCACCCAGCGCCACATCGACGTGATGTGCAAAGTGACCTTGGCCACGGGATCCATCGTCGGTTATGCGTACGGGATGGAGTTCTTCATCGCTTGGTACAGCGGCAGTCCCTACGAGCGCTTCGCCTTCATCAACCGCGCCATGGGCCCGTACGCTTGGGGGTACTGGACGATGATCTTCTGCAACGTGGTGGCGCCGCAGCTCTTCTGGTCCAGGCGGATCCGGAGCAACCTCCTGGTGGTCTGGATCCTCTCGATCGTCGTCAACGTCGGCATGTGGTTCGAGCGCTTTGTCATCATTGTCATCTCCCTCCACCGCGATTTCCTCGCCGCCAACTGGGGACATTACCTGCCGACCTGGGTCGACGTGTGTACCTACCTCGGTACCTTCGGCCTGTTCTTCACCTGTTTTCTCCTGTTCATGCGCTTCCTGCCCATGATCGCCATTGCCGAGGTCAAAGGCGTCACCCCGCAGGCCGATCCGCACCACCCGCTCGGCGGCGCCAAATCTGGAGGGCACCCGGCATGAGCGCGCTCGGGAACCGACGGAGGATCGAGCGGGCGTTGCCTTCCGCGGGGTGGGGCAGCTTCGGCGGAGGTGGCTTATGAGTGAGGGCGCCAAGCCATACGGGTTGCTCGCCGAGTTCGACACGCCCGCCGCCCTCATGCACGCGGCGGAGAAAGTGCGCGACGCCGGGTACCGACAGTGGGACGTCTTCACGCCCTACCCCGTGCACGGCATGGACAAGGCGATGGGCCTGAAAAACTCGCGCGTGGGTTGGTTCTCGTTCCTGGGCGGGTCGACCGGGTTTGCCGTTGGCAATCTGATGATCTGGTTCATGAACCGGTTCGATTACCCCATCCCCGTCGGTGGCAAGCCCTTGTTCAGCCCGTTTTCCGCTTTCCCGGTCGCCTACGAACTCACGATCCTGCTCGGGGCCTTCGGCGCCTTGTTGGGGATGCTGATCCTGAACCGGTTGCCGCGGTTGCATCATCCGCTCCTTAAACACGGGCGTTTCAAGCTCGCCACACATGACAAGTTCTTCTTGGTGATCGAGACCGCCGACGCCAAGTATCAGCCCGAGCAGACCCGCCAGTTGCTCGAGGCCGCCGGCAGCGCGCGGTTGGAATGGGTGGAGGACTGAACGATGCGTTACTTCCTCGCCATATTCGCCCTGGCCCTCATCGCGGTCTTGAGCGTGGCCGGCTTCCGCGGGAGCAGCTCGCGCCGCCCGCCGCTCGAGGTCTTTTCGGACATGGACCGGCAACCCAAGATTCGCCCGCAAACCCGGGACGAGTTTTTCGCCGATCGCTTCGGTTCGCGGCTGCCGGTCGAGGGGACGATCGCCCGAAGCCAACCGCTCGAGGTGGCAGGCCAATCCGTGTATCCCTTCGAGGAGCACCCGGTCAACACCGGCCGCGTGGCGGGAACGACCAATTACGTCGAGCTCAGTCCGTTGCGGCCATCGGCGGCGTTGCTGGCGCGGGGCCAGGAACGCTACCAGATCCATTGCCTGCCCTGTCACGGGCCGCAGGGCGACGGCAAAGGCATTACGCCCAAATACGGTATGGTGGTCATCGGGAACCTGCACGATCCGCGCATGGTGCGCCTGCCCGATGGCGAGCTTTACCACACCCTCACTTACGGCAAGAACCTGATGCAAGGCTACGGCGCCAACCTGAGTGTGCGCGACCGTTGGGCGATCCTCGCCTACGTGCGGGCGCTGCAACTGAGCCACCTCGCCACGCTGGACGATGTGCCCGCTGAGCATCGCTCCGCGCTCCAGCCCTAGGGTATGAGTTCCTCCCCCCACATCCCCAACGCCCCGCCCCTGGACCTGTCGCGCTGGCGGCAGGTGCCCAACTGGCTCATCGTGGGCGGCGCCGCCGGCGCGTTGCTCGGGCTCGTCCTGAGCCCGCGGCAGTTTGGGTACTCGTGGCTGCTGGCGTTCATGTTTTTCCTCAGCCTCGCTTTGGGCGGGCTGTTTCTGGTGCTGGTGCATCACTTGTTCGACGCCGGTTGGTCGGTGCCGATCCGCCGGTTCTGCGAGCACCTGGCCTGTCTCCTGGCTCCTTGGCTGGCGGTCCTGTTCCTGCCCATTGCCGTCCTCGCCCCCACGCTCTACGGCTGGATGAGCGTCGCCGACCCGCACGCCGACCACGCGCTGCACGCGAAGTGGCCGCTGTTTACTAAGCCGGCTTGGTACGCGGTGACGGCCCTCTGCTTCGGGGTCTGGTGGTGGCTGAGCAGCCGGCTGCGGTATTGGTCGCTGCGGCAAGACCAGACCGGCGCACCGGAGTGCACCTACAAGATGCGCCGGTACGCGGGCGGGGGGATTTTCCTGTTTGCGCTCACGCTGACCTTGGCGGCCATCTTGTGGATGAAGGGCCTGATGTACCACTGGTTTTCGACCATGTACGGCGTCTACTATTTTGCTGCCAGTGTCTGGCTCACCGTGGCGACGGTGTATATCATCACCATGGTTTTGAAGCGGACGCGGACCCTCGAGGCGGTGTTGCACGAGCACCAGTTCTACTTTCTCGGTTCGTTGCTCTTTGCCTTTACGGTGTTCTACGCCTACATCCATTTCTCCCAGTATTTCATCATCTGGAATGCCAACGTGCCGGAGGAGACCTTCTGGTACGTCATCCGCGAGCAGGGCACCTGGTTCTACGTGGGCCTAGTGATTATCTTCGGCCATTTCTTCGTGCCGTTCTTGGCCCTGCTGCGCATCGACCTCAAGTTGACCTTCGGCTGGATGCTCCCGGTCTGTCTCTGGGCCTGGGCGATGCACTACCTTGACCTGGCCTTCAATATCCTGCCGGTCGCCCACCCGGACGGTTACCCGTGGCAGTGGGCTTGGCTGGATCTGGCCTGCACGGCGTTGATAGGTGGCCTTCTGGCCAAGGCCTGGCTCAAGAGCCTCCACCGCCATCCGCCCTATCCGCTTCGCGATCCGCGCCTGGCCGAGGCCATGGGGCACGTGCATCCGGTCGCTTCCCCCATCTCCGGGGGCGAGATGGATGAGACCGACGAGTTGGCGGATGCCGGAGCCGACGGGAGGAGGGGGGCGTCATGAACACCGTGACTGGAAACTGGGACCGAGCGAAGGCCGGCGCATGGTTTGTGGGGATCGCCGGCACCTTGCTGATCGTGGGTTGGCTCACGCACTTTGTCGTGCAGCGCACCCGGCCGCCCGGCATTGACCAGGCCCGCGCCGAGCTGCGCCTCAAGAACCTCGCCGAGCTGCGTGCCGAGAATCAGACCGCGCTCACTTCCTATGGCTGGATCGACAAGAACAAAGGGCTCGTCCGCCTGCCCATCGCTCGCGCCATCGAGCTGACTTTGGCCCGCGCACAGGACCCGGCGGCCGCGCGCCAAGACCTCCTCGAACGCCTCGAAAAGGCCACCGCCAAACCGCCACCGCCGCCCAATCCGTATGAGTAAGCCGAGGCTTGTGAGACCTTACCGTTGCTCGACCTCGGCTGAATCGAATCGCGATGGCCGCCGCCTCTGACTCGACCGTCACCCCTGCCCCCCCACGGGCTCGTCCGGCGGAGGTCGACACTTCTTGCCGGTGGCCGGTGTTGGGCTTGCTCGGGTTGGCCCTGGCCTGGCTGTTGGTCGCAGGCGTCCTGGCGGTGTTGGCCTCGATCAAACTCCACGGCCCCGGGTTCCTCGCCGAATGGCCCTGGCTCACCTACGGCCGGGTGCAGCCCGCTGCCGGCCACGCGTTCGTCTTCGGCTTCGCCAGCCAAATCGGCTTGGGCATCGCCCTGTGGCTCATCGCGCGGCTCGGGGGGACCTGGTTGACCGGCGGGGTGGGCCTGCTGTTGGTAGGCGGTTTTTGGAACCTGGGCGTCGCGCTGGGAGTGTTCGGGATTCTGCTCGGTGGAGGCACGGGGTTCGAATCCCTCGAGTTCCCGCGGTACGTGCCGCCGATCTTGATGACGGCGTACGTGTGCCTGGCCGCCTGGGGATTGATCGCCTTCGGTCGGCGGCGCCCGGGTGACCTCTACGTCTCGCAGTGGTATCTGCTCGCCGCCTTGTTCGCCTTCCCCTGGCTGTACGCGTCGGCGACCTTGCTGACCGTTTACTCGCCCTTGCGCGGCGTGCTCCAGGTGGCCGCCCAAGCCTGGTTCGCGCACAACCTGGCGACGCTCTGGTTGGGCTTCCTGGGCTTGGGCAGTCTCTTCTACTTCCTTCCCAAACTCACCGGCCGGCCGGTCCCCAGCCGCAGCTTGGCCGTGTTCGGGTTTTGGTCTCTGGCGATTTTTGGCCCGTTGGGCGGCCTCCAGCGTTATGTGGGCGGACCGTTCCCGGCTTGGATGTCGAGCCTGAGCGTGGTGGCGTCGGTGCTGAATCTCTTTGGCGTGGTGGCGGTCGCCCTGAACCTTTACCCCGTGGTGCGCGCTGCGCCGCGTTTACCGGGGGAGGCGGCCATGCCGGCGCTGCGTTTTGCCCGACTGGCCTACTACGCTTACCTGCTCGGAGCGGGTTTGAGTTCGCTGAGCGCGCTCGGCTTCCTGCGACGGACCACGCAGTTCACCCTCTTCACGCCGGGGCTCGACCATCTCTGGCTCGACGGCTTCTTCGCCCTGGCCATGCTGGGCGCCGCTTATTATGTCGTGCCGAAGTTGACGGGTCGGGATTGGCCCTCGCCTGGCCTCACGCGCCTGCATTTCTACTGTCAGGTGGTCGGCGTGGGGCTGTTCTTCGTGGCCTACGCCGCCGGTGGGTTGGTCCACGGAACGACGATGAACGACCCGGCCTTGCCGTTCTTCTATGTGATCAAGCGTTACCTGCCGTTTGCGGCCACGGGCACGCTGGCGAACCTGATCCTGTTAGTGGGCTACGGCGCGTTGGCGGCGCACGTCGCTTGGCTGATCACGCGCTGGTGTCGCGACGTATGTGCGCCGCTGGCCCGGGAACTCCTCGAGCCGACGGCGACAGCGCAGGAGGTGAAGGCATGAACCAGGGGCCGCTAGTCTTCCTCGGCGTGTTCGCGGCGGTCATTGCCTCCTGGCTCGGCCTGGTGATCGTGCCCCACCTCCAGTTCGGCCAGCAGGACATGGTCGTGCTCGAGGAGACCGGCGAGTCCTATCCGGGTGGACGCTCCGGTCTGGCGCTCCAAGGGGCCGAGGTCTATCGCGAGCAAGGCTGTTACTATTGCCACACCCAACAAGTGAGACCGGCAGGTGAAGGCCCCGATCTCAAGCGCCGCTGGGGTGTCCGCCGCACCGTTGCGCGCGATTATTTGCGGGATCAACCGGTCCTGCTCGGCCAGATGCGCTTGGGACCTGACTTGGCCAACCTGGGCGCGCGCGAGACCAACCGCACCACCCTCCTGCTGAAGCTCTACAATGCCCGCGTCCTCATCCCTAACTCGCTCATGCCGCGGTACCCGTACCTGTTCGAGACGCGGAAACTCCCGCCCGGGGCTACCCCCTCCGGCGACGCCCTGCCGCTGGTTGGGCCCTTTGCCCCGCCGCCGGGATTCGAGGTTGTCCCCGGTCCCGACGCGCTGGCCCTGGTCGCTTATCTCGAGAGCTTGCGCGCCGAGGCCCGCTTCTACGAGGTCTTCCCCACGCCGCCGCCGAAAGCGGACACCAACCAGGTCCAAGACGCGCTCAGCCCGACCAATGGTCCTCCGACCAACGCCGTCCCGGCCACCAACGCGACCGTGACGCCATGAAGCCGGGAACCCACTCGACGCCGCGCGCCCGGACCCGAACGGCCCCGGGCCGGCGGCCCCGAACGGAGCCGGCGCCCCTGGACGCCGACGCCGAACCGCGCCTGGCGGAGGAGTTCCACACGCCGCTCTGGCTGGTGAGTTTGTTGGGCCTCATGTGCTACTGGGGCGCGCTGTATTTGCATCAGAATGGAGGCGGGTTCCACCCCTTGGTCTTTAACCTCGGGGAACACTTGGCGGACGTCGAGGCGCGCGTGCCGAAGTCGGATACCGACGCCCTCATAGCACAAGGCCGGCGCATCTACACGATCTACTGCGTGGCCTGTCACCAACCCAATGGCCGCGGATTGCCCGGTCAGTTCCCGCCCCTGGCCGAGTCGGACTGGGTCAATACTGCCGGGCCAAACCGCCTCATCCGCATCGTGCTCAACGGCCTGACCGGACCCATCACCGTCAACGGCACCGAGTACAACAACGTCATGCTCCCCTGGCGCGACCAACTCTCCGACGCCGACATCGCCGCCGTCCTCACCTTCACCCGGGCCAACAAAGATTGGGGCAACCAGGCCGGCGCCGTGTCGCCCGAACAAGTCAAGGCCGTGCGCGAGGCGACCCAAGGCCGAGACTCGAACTGGACCGCTACCGAGTTGTTGGCCGTTCCCGACAGCGATTAGGCCCGCCACGCGTCGTGCGCTGTTGGGCGTGCCTGGGGAGCTTCCACCCACCTTGGCGTGCTCATCGGGGCCATGAACCTATAGGCGGACTGGCGTCCGCCGCTGGTTCGAGACAAGGAATAGAGAGCGGCGAACGCCAGTTCGCCGCGACGCCGGTCCCGAGGTCCGGTTTCGAAACAACGCGGGTCCGGGCTTTTCTCTCGAGCCGGTCAAATCCACACTGGGGGCGGTGAGTGCGGAGTGGATTGCCCGCAACGTGCGGCGGTTGCCCAGGCAAACGCGCGCGGTCTTGTCGACCGGCGTGTACGGCTTGGGCGCCGGTCTGGCGACGGTGGCGTTTCAACTGGGCATGAACGGGCTTTACGGGATCGGCCTGCTGCGGTTGGGAGAAACGTCGCCGGCGGTACTTGCGCTTGGGAGTTTTGGCATCGTGACAGTCACGGCGCTGTTGGTGGGGTGGCTGCTCCAACGGTTCTGCCCCCAAGCGGCCGGCAGTGGCATCCCTCAGCTCAAGGTCGCCTTCTGGAAGGACTTCGGCCACGTGCCCCGGCGGGTGGTGTGGGTCAAGTTCGTGGCTGGGATCCTGAGTATCGGGGGCGGTTCGAGCCTGGGCCGCGAGGGCCCGAGCGTGCAACTGGCGGGCGGAGTGGGAGCGAACCTGGCGGAGTGGCTCGGGGAGCCGAAACAAGGGCGCCGACCGGCGGCGGCGGCGGGTGCGGCGGCGGGCTTAGCGGCGGCGTTCAACACGCCGCTGGCGGCCATCACCTTTGTGCTCGAGGAGATCATCGGCAATCTGAACAGCCGGCTGTTGGGGAGCGTGTTGTTGGCGTCGGTGTTGGGCGCGCTGGTGGTGCACGGGACGATCGGGGATCAACCCGCCTTCAAGCTTGGGGGCGTCGAACCGCCCACGTGGCTGGGCTACGTGCTGACTCCGGTGGTGGCTGGCCTGGCGAGTTGGGTGGGTGTGTATTTCCAGCGGGCCTCGCTCGGGTTACGCGCGTGGGTCAAAACCGTTCGGTCAGTGCCGAACTGGTTGTGGCCCGCGCTGGGAGCCTGGGTGACTTGGGGGTTAGGGGTAGCCGTCTTTTGGCGCACGGGCCACCTAGGGGTGTTCGGGCTCGGCTACGAAGACTTGAGCAGCGCGCTGGCGGGGGAGTTGGGCTGGCAGTTGGCCGGTTTGTTGTTGCTGACGAAGTTCGTCGCCACCTTCTGCTGCTACGGCTGCGGCGGTTGCGGCGGGATCTTCTCGCCGGCGCTCTTCTTGGGCGGGATGAGCGGGGTCTTGGTGGCAGGGCTGATCGATGGGTGTGCTGGGCGGTTTGGGGTGCGCCTGGGCTTGACCCCGGCCGACGTGGTAGCGCTGGCGGTGGTGGGCATGAGCGCCTGTCTGGGGGCGGTCGTGTGGGCGCCGGTGACGGGGATACTGATCGTGTTCGAGATGACGCATGAGTTCGGTCTGGTGCCCGTCCTGATGATCGGGGCGCTGGTCAGTCAGATGGTCAGCCGACGGTTGAACGCGTGCAATTTCTACGATGCCCTGCTCGAGCAAGACGGTCACCAAATCGAACACGTCCGGCCCCCGCGCGACTTGCTGAGCTGGCAGCAGTTGCCGGCGTCGGCCATCGCCAACTTCAAGCCCGTGACGGTGACCTACCTCGATCCGACCGCCCTAGCGGAGGTCCTCGAACGTCACCCCTACGGGCGCTTCCCGGTCCTCGCGGCGGAGCGGGTGATCGGCATGCTGACCCGGGCGGAGGCGGAGGCGGCGACGCGGGAGCAGCGCCCGCCACAGTTGATCCCGGCGGTCACCTGCTTGCCCGCCCAGACCATCCGCGAGCTGCAACTCCGGTTGATCGAGTCGCGAACGGGGTTGGTGGTGCTGGTGGACCGTGTCGGCGGACGCGTGCTGGGGTTGGTCACCCTCCACGATCTGTTGCGGGCGCAGGATTCGGTGGCCAAAGGAGCGGAGGCCGAATGAACGGCGAGGCAGGCCGGACCTGAAGGGGGCACGGATATGGCGTGGCAACTCCTTTGGCTGCTGATCGGGCTGGCCCTTATCATCAAGGGGGGCGACCTCTTCGTTGGGGCGAGCGTACGGATCGCCGAGTTCCTGCATATGCCGCGGGTGGTGATTGGCTCGACGTTGGTGAGCCTGGCCACCACCTCCCCCGAGTTGGTCGTCTCACTCATGGCCGGCTACCGGGGCGAATCCGGCCTGGCGGTGGGCAACGCCGTTGGGTCGTGTCTGTGCAACATCGGCCTGATTCTCGGCGCCGCCGCCGCCTTCAAGCACATCGACACCCACCCGCCGGTGCTGCGCCTGCCCCTGCTGGCGATGTTCGGCTTCGGCGCGCTCCTCTTCGGGTTCACGCTCGACCTCGAACTGGCCCGCTGGCAAGGCGCTTTGCTGGTGGCGTTGGGCGTGGGTTACTTCGCCTACGACTTCACTCGGCACCGCCGCAAATCCCAAGCCAATCGCCGGCTCGAGGCCGAAGCGCGGCAGGCCCTTGGCGAACGGGAACGGCTGCCCTGGCTGCGAACCCGGTGGGGGACTGGGGTACAATTCGTGTTGGGCGCCGGGGTGGTGGTCTGCGGCAGCCGGCTGCTGGTGGACTCGGCGGTGGCGCTGGCGGGGGCGTTGGGTGTGCCGGCGATCGTCATCGGGCTGACCGTGGTGGCCTTGGGAACTTCCTTGCCCGAGTTCATCACCGCCGTCACCTCCTCCCGACAAAACGTCTCGGACCTCGCCGTGGGCAATATTCTGGGGGCGAACATTGCCAATTTGTCGATGGTGGTTGGGGCGGCAGCGCTGCTTCACCCGGTGGTTCTGGACCGTCCCACGCAGGTGTTCAGCTTTCCCATGATGGTCCTCGGCATGCTCTTGCTCTTGTGGATGCTCCTCACCGACCGGCGCATCACGCGCCGCGAGGGCCTCGGGTTACTGGCTTTCTACGGCGTGTACTTGGTTGGCGCGGTCTTGTTGGGGCTGACCCACGCGCTCTAGCCTTCTTCAACTCAGAAACCCGTTCCAGATCGGAATCGGAGCGCGGGCATCCTGCCCGCGGGCGGCGACAACCTAGCCCCTCGGACCACCGCCCAGGCCAAATCCGCCCGCCCAGAATGTCCAGACTCCAGGCGAGCATCTTGCCCGCGGTGCCAGGGGTGCTACGGAGCGTCAACGCGGCGCGGACATCGGCCCTCAGGAGCCACGGGGCGCAGACGGGAATTGGTAAGGGGCGCGATAGGAGTAACGCAGGAGACGATTGGCCTCGGGATGGTTGGGGAACTGCTCGCGTTGGGCGTCCCAATCGAGCACGGCGCGAGTTTGTAGGGCGATATTGCCCAGCAGCGTGGCGGTGGTGCTGCGGTGGCCCATCTCGATGTCGCAATGGCATCGTGCGCGGCTCTTGACGCAATCGAGGAAATTGCGGGCGTGATAGGCCGTGTCCCCGCTGCCCGTGACCTTGCGCGGCTCGATCTGCGGTTTCTCGCCGGTGCGCCAACCGCGTTCGTAGGCGCGGCGGTCGGGGCGGCGAGCGGGGAATTCGTTCGGCGTGATCGCATCGGGCACAACCTCGAATCGGTTGCCGAACAGGTACAGGGTGCCGCGAGTGCCGCGCAGCTCGATTTCGCAGCCGGGCAAGCTCCAAGGCCCGGCCGAAGCGTTGAACTGGGAGAAGGTGACCAAGGTTTGGCCCGGGTATTCCCAGAGGACCTCGAGGGTGTCGGGGATCTCCCGATTATCCTCGATGCCGGCGAACTTGCCGCCCAGCGCCGTCACCCGCAGGGGGGCCTCCTGCCCCAGGGCCCAGTGGATGAAATCTAGATAGTGCACGCCGAAGTTGGTGAGCTGCCCGCCCGAGTACCCGTAGAACCAACGGAACCGGTAGAAGGTGCGGTTCAAGTTGTAGGGCACGCGCGGCGCAGGCCCGAGCCAGGTCTCCCAGTCCAACTCGGTTGGCGGATCGGTGTCGGGCGGGTTGCCGATGCCCTTGGGCCATTCGTTCTGAATGTGAAACGCCCGCGCCACCGTCACCTTGCCGAGCCCGCCCTCCCGCACCAGAGCCGCCGCGGCACGACAGAACTCGGCCGAGCGCCGGTGAATGCCCACCTGGCAGACGCGCCCGTGACGGCGCACCGCCTCGACCATCGCGCGGCCCTCGGCCACACAGAGCGAGAGCGGTTTCTCGACGTACACGTCTTTGCCAGCCTCGCAGGCGTGGATGGTCTGGAGCGCATGCCAGTGGTCGGGCGTCGAGATGACCACCGCATCGAGGCCGTCGACCTCGATCAGGCGGCGGTAATCTTGAAAGCGCTGGGTCGGGTGGCCGATCTTCCGCGCTGCGAACTCGACGTAGGGCGCGAACAGGTCGCAGAGGGCCACCACCTCGGCGTCCGGCTGTTCGAGAAAGGCGTCCAACACTTGATCGCCTCGGTTGCCCAGCCCGATGAACCCGAGCCGGACCCGGTCGTTGGCGCCCAAGACACGCGCCCGGGAAGCCGCCGTGCTAGCGCTGGCCGCGGTGGCTAAAACGACCGCCTTCGAAAACTCGCGTCGGTTCCAGGTCTTCATGATGACCCGAGCGTATCCCAAAACGCCACTTTGGGAACGCCGAATCTCGCCTCCCGACAACCGCCGACGACCGCCGGCCCCAGAGTGGTTGCCTCCACGGCCCGCGCGCGGTTCGCCCGGTCATGGCTTGACCTGGTGCTGGCCGGGCCGACACCCTGGCGCCCATGTGTAGACGTTGCTGTGGGTACATCGCGTTGCTAGGCGCCGCGAGTTGGCTCGCCCAGACCCTTGTCGTGGCGGCCGAGTTGGAGGGACCGGCTGCATCGCCTCCCGTCAGCCCATCCGCGCAGCCGGACGCGGCTCTGCGCCTGAGCACGTATCTGACGGCGGACACCGTGCGCCAGTGGGCGACTGACGAGCCGGCGCGCACAGCCGCCCTCGAGCGGTTGCGAGCCTTGCGCATTGCCAAGCTCTACCTCGAGGTCTACCGCTCGGGCGTCGTCCTGACGCAACCGCAGTTGGAACGGGTGCGTGACTTCGCCCGCGCCCATGGCCTCGCGGTGGCCGGCGCCATCGCCACGGTCCCCGGCGGCGACTTCGGCGTGCGCGCGAACACAGGGTTGGCCTGGTTCAACTGGCAGAGCGAAAAGACCCAACGCGATCTCGAGACGGTGGTCCGCAGGGCGGCAGCGGTGTTCGATGAGTTCATGGTCGACGATTTTCTCTGCACCGGCGACACTAGTGCGGAGTCGGCTGCCGCGCGCGGGGATCGTTCCTGGGCGGATTACCGGCGGGATCTGCTGAGCGAGGTGGCGGAACGCGTGTTCGTGCGGGCGGCCAAAGCCGTCAACCCCAGCCTCCAAGTCATCATCAAGTACCCCCAATGGTACGACCGGTTCCACCTCTTCGGCTACGATGTCGAGCGCGGCCCGCGCGTGTTTGACCGCGTCTGGGTGGGCACGGAAACGCGGGGGGCCCGCACGCAACGGTTCGGCTTCGTGCAGCCCTACGAGGGGTTCGTCAATTACCGTTGGCTGGCCACCCTCGCCGGGGCCAAGCTCGGGGGCGCCTGGTTCGATCACGGCGACTGCGACGCCCATGACTTCGTCGAGCAAGCTTGGCAAAGCACCCTGGCCGGCGCGCCCGAACTGGTGCTCTTCAGCTATGCCGCCATCGCGACGGGGCATCCCGGGCACGCCCTGCTGCGAGCTGACCTGGACGGCCTGACCCGGCTCGCCCGCGCCGTGCGTGCGCAGCCGGTGGTGGGGCCGGCCGCCTACAAGCCGCCGCATAGCGACGCCGGCGGCGATCTCTACTTGATGGACTTCATCGGCATGCTGGGCATCCCGCTCATCCCCCACGCCGCCTTCCCGCAGGACAACCCGGTCGTCTTCCTGCCCACGCAGGCCGCCGCAGACCCCGCAATCGCTCAGCGCATTCGAGCCGCGCTGCGCGCCGGCCAAGACCTGGTGTTCACGACCGGATTCCTGCTGGCTGCACCCGCCGGGCGTGAGCTCGCCGAGTTGGCCGGCTTGGCGGGCCTGCGCCAAGCCACGCCGACCCTTGCCCCTGAGATCGTGGTGGCGGGTCAGCCGGTGCCGGTCGAGCCGGGGTTAGGATTGGCAGCCGAGTTGCGGCCGGGGGCGGCGCAGGTGCTGCTCGAGGCCGTGGTGGCTGGGCGGCGAATCCCCTTCCTCACCGAGCATCGGGTGGCCGGCCGGCGGTTGGCCGTTCTCAATACCCACACCTATACGCAAGCCGATTTCGATGCCGTAGGCGAAGTGTTGCTCGCGCCGCGGCCCTTGGGCTTGCTCGAAATCCCGGCCGACTGGGCGCAGGTCGTCCGGCGCGTCTTCCAGTCGGCGGGCGACGTTACCCTGCTGGGACCGACGCGCGTCACGTTGCAGCCCCTGGGCCGGACCGCGTGGGTCCTCCAGAACTACAACCTCGAGCCGGTCACGGTGCGGCTCCAGTTCGGCCCATCCCCGCCGCAGCTCCTGCGTGACGAACTCAGCGGCGCGGCGTACCCGGTTACGGACAGCGGCCTCGCGCTGCGTCTGCCCGCGCGCGGTCGCGTCTGGTTGCGGCCGGAACCGGTCCCGCCGGCGCCTTGACTCGGGCTGACGAGCGCTTCATCCTCGTGGAACGGCGGACGTTGATCGAGAGACCATGTTGGCCAAACGCATCATTCCGTGCCTGGACGTCCACGACGGCCACGTCACCCGCGGCCACCAGTTCGGCAAGGCCGAGGCTGGGGAGTTGCGCAACGTGGGCGACCCGGTGGCCTTGGCGCTGCGCTACAACGCGCAGGGCGCCGACGAAATGGTCTTCTACGACATCACGGCCAGCGCCCACCAGCGAACCACCATGGTCGAGGTGATCGAACAGGTCGCCGCCCAGTGTTTCATGCCGCTCACCGTCGGGGGCGGCATTCGGACCGTGGACGACATGCACACCATGCTCCTGGCCGGAGCGGACAAGGTCAGCATCAACTCCGCCGCCCTGGCGCACCCGGACCTCATCCGGCTCGGCGCCCAGAAGTTCGGCAGCCAATGCATCGTGGTGTCGATCGATGCCAAACGCGTGGCGCCCGATCGCTGGGAAGTGTTCTCGCACGGCGGCCGGCGCAGCACTGGGCTCGAGGTCCTCGATTGGGCCGAGCGAGCCGTGGCGCTGGGAGCGGGCGAGATCGTCCTCAACAGCATCAACGCCGACGGCACCAAGGCCGGCTACGACGTCACCATCACGCGGCGGGTCAGCGAGCAAGTGGGGGTGCCCGTGGTCGCCAGCGGCGGGGCTGGCAAGCTCGAACACCTGGTCGAGATCCTCCAAGACGGCAAGGCCGACGCCGCCCTGGCCGCCAGCATCTTCCATTACGGCGAATTCACCGTCGGCCAAGTCAAGGCACACCTGGCCCAACACGGCATCCCGGTGCGGCTGACGGATCCAACTGCCGAATCTCCCCATGAGCTTGCTTGACCAACTGAAATTCGACGCCGATGGCTTGATCCCCGCGATCGTCCAAGACCAAAACTCCAAGCGCGTCCTCATGCTCGCTTACATGAACCGCGCCTCCCTCGAGCGCACGCTCGAGTTGGGCAAGACCGTCTTCTGGAGTCGCTCGCGGCAGAAGTTCTGGATCAAGGGCGAAAGCAGCGGCCATTGGCAGATCGTCAAAGACATCGCCTTCGACTGCGACGGCGACACCCTCCTCATCCAGGTCGAGCAGACCGGCCCGGCGTGCCACGAGGGTTACCGGTCCTGTTTCTACCGCTCCGCGGTCGAGCGCGGCCAAACCATCCAGGTCACCGAACCGCGCTTGGTCGAGCCGGAAACCATCTACGGCAGGAAACCCGAGTAATGCCTGACTTCGTCGCGTTCGGGAGTGCGGAGTACTGGGTTTTCCTGGCCTTCCTGGTGCTGGCACGGGGCTTGGATTTCTTCAGCACCTGGCTCGCCACGCCGAGTCTTGTCCTCGAAGCCAACCCGCTGGCGCGCTGGTTGGGCTGGCGATGGGGCTTGCCCCTCAACGGCCTGGTCTGTCTGGCCTTCGCCCTGTGGCCCCTGCCCGCCATCATCGTCGGGACCACCAGCGTGTTGGTGGCCGCCCGCAACCTGCAGTCGGCGTGGCTCATGCGCACCCTCGGCGAGGACGCATACCGGTCCTGGATGGCTCAACGGTTGGCCGAAGCCCGGCGCGGGTTGTTCGTGTTCTGCCTTGTGACGCAGGGGGCGCTGGTGGCTTCCGTGGGCGCCGTGCTGGTCTACTTTAGCTTCGGCGAAACGGTCCCCTGCGGCATTGGGGTGGGGATCATCGCCTACGCGGTCGCCGTGGTGCTGTTCACGCTGCTCTCCGTCCTGCGCGCCTGTCGATCCGGCTGAGCGCGGCGCCTCCTCCTATGTACTTGCCCAACCTCGCTGACTTCCTCGCCCTCTCCAAGCAAGGCAACCTCATCCCCGTCACCCGCCGGATCCTGGCCGACTTCGAGACGCCCTTGTCCGCCTACCGCAAGATCCGCGGGCAGGGCGAGTCGTTCCTCTTCGAGTCGGTCGAGGGCGGCGAACACCTGGGCCGGTACTCGTTTGTCGGCTGTAACCCGCGAGCGGTCATCCGCCAGACGCACGACGAGGTCACCGTCACCGCCAACGGCCGCGTCCTCGAACGCGCCCGCATCGACCCTAAACCTCCCGCCGCCACAGCCGACATCGTGCGCGACGGCTTGGCCATCGTCGAGCGCGTCCTGGGCCGTTACCGACCCGTGTCCCTGCCCGGCTTGCCCCGCTTCACCGGAGGCGCCGTCGGCTATCTCGGCTATGAATACATCCACGACATCGAACCCGTCGTGCCGCGCCCACCGCAAGACGAACTGGGGACCCCCGTTTTGTATTTCCTGGTCGCCGATGAACTGTTGATCTTCGACCGGGTGAGCCAAACCATCACCGTGCTGGTAAATGCCATTCTCGAACCTGGCATCAACCCCATCGAGGCTTACGAAGAGGCGGTCGGCGAAGTCGAACGGTTGGTCTCGCTCCTCGAGCAACCCACCGACCATGTCCCGGTCACGATCCCGGACGAAGTGCCGGCCCTCCCCTTCGCCTCGAACCAACCCGAGGCGAAGTTCCTCGACAACGTGCGCAAGGCCAAGGAATACATCACCGCCGGCGACATCATCCAAGTCGTCGGTTCCCAACGCTTCTCGAGCAGCGTCCAGGTCCAACCCCTCGACGTCTACCGCGCCGCCCGCACCATCAACCCCTCGCCGTACATGTTCTTGCTTGAACTGGACGGCTTCGCCCTGGTCGGCGCCTCGCCGGAAATCCATGTCCGCTGCGAAGATCGCAAGGTGGAAATTCGCCCCATCGCCGGCACTCGCCCGCGCGGCAAGACCGCGGCGGAAGATGCCGCCCTCGAGGCTGCCCTGCTCGCCGATCCCAAAGAGCGCGCCGAGCACGTCATGCTGGTGGACCTCGCCCGCAACGACCTCGGGCGCGTCTGCAATTTCAGCACCGTCCAGGTCAAAGACCTCATGATCGTCGAGCGTTACAGCCACGTCATGCACATCGTCTCCCAGGTCGAGGGGCAACTCGCCGCCGACCGCACGCCCTACGACCTGATGCGCGCCACCTTCCCCGCCGGCACGCTCAGCGGCGCCCCCAAGATCCGCGCGATGCAGATCATCTCCGAGCTCGAACAAACCACGCGCGGCCCGTATGGCGGCTGCGTGGGCTACTTCTCCTTTAACGGAAACCTCGACTGCTGCATCACCATCCGCACCGCCCTCATCAAAGACGGCAAGGTCTATGTCCAGGCCGGCGGCGGGTGGGTGAGCGATTCCACCCCCGAGGGCGAGTTCAACGAAACCGTTAACAAGTCCAAAGCCATGCTGAAGGCCGTCGCCATGGCCGAAGGCTTTCTCCGCTAACCCCCATCCCCACGACTCCCTATGCACACCTCCGCCCACGGCCTGTCCCGCCGCCAATTCCTGCGCACCACCGCCGCCGCCTCGTGCACGGCGCCTTTCCTGCTCGAGTCGCCCCTCCACGCGGCTGCACCAAACAGCAAGCTCAACCACGCCTGCATCGGCGTCGGCGGCATGGGCTGGGGCGACCTGCAGAACTTCCTCCAACACCCACGGGTCCAAGTTGTCGCCTTGTGCGATGTGGACGCGGATTTTCTGAAGAAGGCCGCCGAGTTGGTCCCCGGCGCGCGAACCTACCGCGATTGGCGCGAGTTGCTCGAGCGCGAAGGCGACCGCGTGGATTCGGTGAACGTCACCGTGCCGGACCACATGCACTTCCCGATCGCCTTCGAGGCGATTCGCCGCCGCAAACATGTCTATTGCCAGAAACCCATGTGCCACGACGTCGCCGAGGTTCGCGCCCTGACCGAAGCCGCCGCCCGACAGCGGGTCGTCACCCAACTCGGCACACAAATGGCCTCGATGGCCGGCGACCGCACCACCGTCCAGTGGTTGCGCGCCGGTGTCATCGGCAAAGTCCAACACCTCTACCTCAGCGCCAATCGGCCCGGCGCGGTCGAAATGTACCGGCCCCTGGGACCGCGGCCGGCTGAACGCCATACCCCACCCGACCGCCTGGCGTGGGACTTGTGGTTGGGTACCGCCCCCGAGCGGCCCTTCGTCCCCGACCTTTATCACCCCGTTAAATGGCGAGGTTGGCTCGACTTCGGCACCGGCTGGTCGGGCGACATCGGCTGCCACATTTTCGATGCCGTGTGGAAAGGCCTGGACCTGAGCGCGCCTACCTCGGTCATCGCCCGCGCGCAGGCGTCTTGGGCGGCGTCACCCGCCCGCCGGGCCGACACCTGGCCACAAGCCAACCACATCACGTGGACCTTCCCGGGCAACGCGCTCACCGCCGGACCGGAACTGCCGGTCGAGTGGTACGACGGCGACTTCTGGGCCCCCGAAGAAGTCCGCGCCCGCTTCTCCGTAAGCGATTACCCCACCGAATCCGCCATGGTCATCGGCACCGAGGGCGCCCTGCTGAATCCGCTAGGCGCCACGCCCTTGCTCCTGCCGGAAGATCGATTCAAAGACATCCCCCGGCCCCGCTTCGACAACCGCAATCATTATCACCACTTCGCCGAAGCGTGCCTCGGCGGCGCGCCCTGCGAGTCGCAGTTCGCACAAACCGGGCCGATGACCGAAGCCATCCTGCTCGGGACCGTGGCCGTGCAGACCCCCACCCAACGCCTCGAATGGGACCCGGCCGCCTTGCGCATCCCAAACCACCCAACCGCAGACCGCCTCCTCCGGCGCACCTACCGCGCGGGGTGGGAGGTCCGACCCATCTAAGTGCCCAGCCTCCAGCGACCGCGCCATTGCAGCTTCCCCCCAATTCCACATCCACCACCTTCGACCCGATTGCTATTAGGATGAAACCTCGGGATCGACTCGAGCTTGACGGTAGGGAGCAGTAGTGGCAGCCCGTGGCAGTGACTTGTTCCTATGCAAACTCAAATGCCAACTCCAACAACCCACCCAACCGGCCAGACCCGCCGGGACCTTCCTCGCTCGATCCGGTCTGCTGGCCGGCGCTACCGTGACCGGCTCCCTTGAACTAAGCCGATCCGCCTACGCCGCCGGTAGCGACAAAATCCGCATCGGGCTCATCGGCTGCGGCGGGCGCGGGGCCGGGGCGGCCTCCAACGCCCTGGCCGTCAACCCGCAAGCGCACCTGACCGCTCTGGCCGATGCGTTTCCCGACCGCATGGACGGCACCCGCCAAGCGCTCAAGGCGCAACGAGGCGACCAAGTGACCGTCGAGCGCAGCCACTGTTTTTCGGGCTTCGACGCCTACCGCCAACTGCTCGCCAGCGGTGTCGATGTCGTGCTCCTGGCGGAGCCGCCCCATTTCCGCCCCCTCCACCTCGAAGCCGCCATCGACGCCGGGGCGCATGTGTTCAGCGAGAAACCGATGGCCGTCGATGCCCCCGGCGTGCGCCGCGTCCTCGCTGCCGGCGAAAAGGCGCGCGAGAAGAACCTGAGCTTCGTGAGCGGCTTCGAGACGCGCTACGCGGATAGCGCGCGCGAAGCGGTGCGGCGCGTACACGACGGTGCCCTGGGCGAGATTGTCGCCATTGAAGGCGTTTACAACACCGGACCGCTCTGGCACCGCGGCCGACAGCCGGACTGGACCGAAATGGAGTTCCAGATGCGCAACTGGTACTACTTCACCTGGCTCTCGGGCGATCACATCGTCGAGCAGCACGTGCATTACCTCGATTACGTGGGTTGGCTGCTGCATGAAGAACCGCCCTTGCACGCCTGGGGCTATGGCGGCCGCTCGCAGCGCGTCGAGGCCAAGTTCGGCGACATCTTCGATCATCACTCGATCGTCTACGAGTATCCTCGAGGCCTGCGCGTCTACGCGCTCACCCGCCAGCAATCCGGCTGTTACAACGGCGTCTACTCGACTGTCCTCGGCACCCGCGGGCACCTCCGCCGCGGCGGCACCCGCCGGGACACCGGCATCTTCGATGCGCGCGGCCAACTCCAATGGCAACCGCCGCCGGATCGCGCCGAGGCCGAGGTCAACACCTTCCGCGAGATGTTTGCCGGCATCGAGTCAGGCCGCCCCATCAACGATAGTGTGGCCATGGCGCGCAGCACCATGCTCGCCATCCTGGGCCGCATGGCCACCCACAGCGGCCAGCGCATCGCTTGGGCTGATGCCTTCGCCTCCAACAAGGTCCTCGCCCCCGAACGCTACGCCTGGGACGCTCCACCGCCCCTGTTGCCCAACCCGGACGGCACCTACCCACACCCGGTGCCGGGGCGCACCCAAGTGCTTTAGACCCACCGTCATTCGTCTCGGTTCACTCCCCGTCCTCCCCGTCATCGCCGAACCTCGACGTCGACCCCCAAACCAGGGTAGCCAACGGCAATGGCAATGGCTCAGGACCGCGATCCTCAGCCTGTGCGGCTTACATTCCATTCCTTCCATTCCTCGCCTAAACGTTCTGTGTATCAGCTTTATAGTACTTGACAGTGCTCGTTGAACCGCCGGTGGCGCAACCACTTGCGGCGACTCACGTAACGTGGTTAGTAGGGGAGGGGAGGGGAGAGCGTAGAGAGAGCGCGTAGCGTAGGGGGCGAGCGCTAGCGGTTGAACGAGTGCCCTCGGTGGGCGCGCGGACGTGCAAAGCTCCGTCAACCTTTCGCAACCCTTCGCATTCGCATTGCCACAGGATGGCAGTTCTGTTTATCGGCTTCTTAGTACTTGACAGCGCTCGTGCAACGGCCGGTGCAGCAACCCCTTGCGGAGACTCGCATTGGAGGTTTGTGGAGGTTTGGCTATGGCACAGGGCGGCGAGGGGGCGGGGGCAGAATCGTCACCGATTCGTCACCGTGCCGACATCACCGTGCCACAGGCCTGAACCAAGCTTGGCCTTGATGAAGAAGCCAGGTTGCTGGGTGAACGAGAGGTTTGGGGCCAGGAGCCTCTGGACCCGATGGCGCAACGCCGTGTGCATGGGGCGGCGTTCGACACCTCGCGCGGACTGGCCGGGAGCCACCGTGGGCGGTGCCAGCCGAGCCGATGTCAACGCTGGTGCGCGCGGTCGCTTGGACGCGGAGAAGCGTGCGCGGGGGATGGCCGAGTCCGTCTGGCTGGAGGCGGCGCGGCAGGCGGTTGGCTCGATGGGTTCTGCGAACTCGAGAAACTTCAGCGAGGCTCGGGAGGAGTGGGCATGCCCACCCGAGGTGCTGCTGACGCTAATGGTGTACAGCTACGCCACGGGAACCTATAGCTCGGAGGAGATCGCTTGGAAGGTGAGCCACGAGAATGTTTCGCGATCGATCTGTGGTGCGCGGAGCCCGAGGGCCGGGGAACTGCGCCGGTTCCGCCGGACGTGTCGAGGCCAGCTCGAGTTCTGCCTGGCGCTGGCCTTGGGGCGGGTAGATCGAGAGGCGGGGTGTCTCGCGTCCGCGTCGCCTTTGGGTGTCGAGCCGCAGTCAACCGGGTCAAGTGAGCGCGAGCTGTCAGCAGAATGGGCGGCTCGTCGGAGGGTGGACCTGGCGATGCTGATGGACACCGCCCTTGAGGAGTAACGGCCTGCCGTGGGCCGAGCGGGAACCGAAAGGAGCGCAGCCCAGCCTCGGCGCGCAGGCACGTCGAAATGTGTCGCCACTGGGGGGCGCATGGCTTATAGCTGGTGACGGCGTTGAACACACGAACTCACTTGGAAGAGTCCCTGCGGCGGGACATCGAGATCATCCGCGCTAAGGTGCTCGAGATGGGGCACTTAGGCGAGCGCGCGCTGAAGGCGAGCCTGCAATCGTTGGTCGAGCGCAATCGCCAATTGGCCTATTCTGTGATCCTGCGCGACCAGTACCTGGACGAGCTCGAGACGGAGCTGGACCGGTTGTGTCTGGAGTTTCTCGTGCGCCAGCAGCCGGTGGCCAGCCACCTCCGTTTCGTGTTCACCGCCATCAAGATCAACAAGGAACTGGAGCGGATCGGCGACTACGCCGAGAGCGTGGCGCGTCAGGTCTTGACGATCAGCTCGCTCGAGCCGCAGCCGCCCCACGCCAAGTTCGTCGAATTGGGCCACCTGGCCATTCACATGTTGCGGGACGCGGTTCAGTCGTTTTTGGATCAGGACGCGGACCTGGCGCGGCGGACGATGGTGATCGAGGAGCGGGCGAACGGGCTGCGCAGCGCGATCGGCGCCGAGCTGATGGCATTGCGGCAGGCGGAGGAGTTGCCGTTGGCGGCGCTGACGCCGCTGCTGACGATCGCGCGGAGATTCGAGCGGGTGACGGACCAGGCCAAGAACCTCTGCGAGGAGGTGCTGTACATGTGCACCGGCGAGGTGATCAAACACAAGGGAGGGGAGGCGTTTCGGATTCTGTTCATCGACGAAGGCAACGGGTGTTTGAGTCAGATGGCGGAGGGTATCGGCCAGGCGCTGGGCATTCGGCGGTTTGTCTTTTCGAGTGCGGGTTTGACCCCCGAGCCGGTCGACGAACGGGTGGTGGCGTTCTTGGCGTCGAAAGGGATGTCGCTGGGGCGGCAGGCCTCGAAGTCGCTCGAGCAGGTGCCGCATCTGGAGCACTACCAGGTGATGGTGGCGCTGACGGAAACGGCCCGGAAGGCCTTCCCTCCGCCTCCCACCAAGACGGTGTGTCTGGTTTGGCCGGTGGCCGATCCGCTGGCGCCCGCTGTGGCGGGTGAGGACGTCCAGGCCGGGCTCGAGGCCGCCTTCCGCTACTTGAACACTCACATCCGAGAACTGGTCGAGGCCATCCTCGGCAACAAACCCCAGGAACACACCTCATGATCGATCGCGTGCGATGCTCGTCTTCGTTGGCGCCGCGGCTGAGCCTGCTCGGCGTTGCCCTAACCGCCTGCTTATTCTGGGCCGGTTGTGGCGGCGGCAGCGGCGGGGCGGGCCGAGTGACCATCCAGAACAAAGGCTCGGACACGATGGTGAACCTGGCGCAGGCTTGGGCGGAGGCGTATCGGCAAGTCGCGCCGGAGGTGGACGTGGAAGTTTCTGGCGGCGGGTCGGGACAAGGGATTGCCGCGCTGATTCGCGGCACGATCGATCTGGCCAGTTGCAGCCGCGACATGAAGCCTGAGGAGATCGACCAAGCCAAGAAGAACACGGGGAAGGAACCCAGGGAGTTCATTGTGGGGTACGACGCCCTCGCCATTTACGTTCACAAGGACAATCCACTGGAGGAAATCACTTTCACTCAACTCGCTGGGATTTATGCCGAGGACGGCCAGTTGACCAAGTGGTCGGAGTTGGGTGTGAAGCTGCCTGGGACGGCCGACGACACGATTGTGCGGGTGAGTCGGCAGTCGAGTTCAGGGACTTATGAATTCTTTCGCGAGCACGTGCTGGCAGACAAGGATTTCAAGCTCGGGTCGCGGGACATGAACGGCTCGAAGGAAGTGGTCGAGTTGGTGGCCTCGACGCTCACGGCGATCGGCTATAGCGGGATGGGGTATGCGACGCCGGCAGTGAAGATGCTCCGGGTAAGGAGCCAGCCGGGCCAACCGGCGGTAGCTCCCAGCGTCGAGAACGCGCTCAACAAGAGCTATCCGGTGTCCCGTTCGCTGTTGCTGTACACGCTGGGCGAGCCTGCCGGGCCCCTCCAGGAGTACCTGAGCTGGATCCGGTCGGACGCGGGGCAGCGGATTGTCGAGGAGACCGGTTACGTGCCGCTGGCCCCGGCGGACCGCGCGCCTTAGTCGGAGGAGAGCTTTTGCCCGCCTTGCCACCTCGCGCGCACCAGGCCCAGCTCCGTGCGTCCCCGGCTTCGCCGCCGAGCGGTTGGCCGCGCGTCATCCCACCTCGACTCGGGCGGCCCGGTGTCGGCCCCATGCGACCATGAACTCCGGTGCCATGCCGCAAGAGCCAGCCGAGGGTTGGGCTGTGCGCCGGGCGCGGCGCGGGCTTTGGGCGTTGGCGGGGGAGCGGTTGTTGGAGGGGTTGATCTACCTGTGTGGGATCAGCGCGATTGTGTTTGTGCTGGGGATATTCTTTTTTGTCTTTCGCGAGGCTTTTCCCGTGCTGGGCAAGGAGAATTTCAGCCTCACCCAGTTTCTGTTCAGCGAACAGTGGTATCCCACGTCGGCGACGAACAAGCGCTATGGGGTCTTGGCGATGATTGCGGGCACGTTGAGCGTCACGGCGCTGGCGATGGTGCTGGCGGTTCCGTTCGGCCTAGGCGCGGCGATTTACATCTCTGAGTTTTGCGGTTCGCGGGTGAAGGAGACGCTGAAGATTGTGATCGAGCTGCTGGCGGCTATCCCGAGCGTGGTCTGGGGTTTTGTGGGGCTGACGGTGATGAGCCGCTTGATTGTCCAATACACGGGGGCGCCGGTGGGGGTGAACATCCTCAACGGAGGCATTATTCTGGCTCTGATGAGCGTGCCGATCATCGTGTCGATCGGCGAAGACGCGCTCAAGGCCGTGCCGGACCAGTACCGCGAGGCGGGGATCGCCTTGGGGGCGACGCGGTGGCAACTGGTTTGGCGGGTGCTGTTGCCGGCGGCCAAGACGGGTCTGCTGGCGGCGGTGCTGCTGGGCGTGGGCCGGGCGGTGGGCGAGACGATGGCGGTGCTGATGGCGACTGGGCACGCGGTGCACATCCCGCATAGCCTGTTGGACTCGGTGCGGACGCTGACGGCGAACATCGCGGCGGAGTTGGGTGAAGCGCCGGAGGGCTCGGATCATTACCGGGTGTTGTTTCTGACGGGGGTGCTGCTCTTCACCCTCACGTTCATCGTGAACCTGACCGCCGACTTCATCGTGCGCGGTATTCGGAAGAAATGAGTTCCTCGTCCAGTCAACGGTTCACGGCGACGCCGCTGAGCCGGCGCAAGGCGCGGCAGGAAGCGCTGGCCCGCTGGATCTTCTGCGGGATGGCGGTGGCGATGATCGTACCCTTGCTGTTGATTGTGGGGTATCTGTTCGAGCGGGCGTGGCCCTCGCTGAGTTTAAGCTTTCTGTTGGAGGTGCCGGCGCGAGGCATGACCGAGGGGGGCATTTGGCCGGCGTTAGTGGGGACGATTTACTTGGTGTTTCTCTCGCTGGCGGTCTCGGCGCCGATTGGGATTTTGGCGGCGGTGTATCTGAACGAGTATGCGGGAGACCACTGGTTTAACCGGCTGATCAATTTGGCGGTGATCAACCTGGCGGGTGTGCCGAGCATTGTGCATGCCCTCTTCGGCCTGGGGGCTTTCGTGTACGCGGCGCGATTCGGCTACTCGATCGTCTCCGCGTCGTTGACCCTGGCGATCATGACCCTGCCGGTCATCATTGCCAGCACGCGCGAGGCGCTGGCCAGCGTGCCGCGGAGCTTTCGGGAGGCGTGCTGGAACGTTGGGGCCACGCGTTGGCAGACCATCCGCGCCGTCGTGTTGCCCAATTCGATCAGTGGCATCCTCACCGGGGTGATCCTGCAAGTCAGCCGAGCGGCGGGCGAGACGGCGCCGATCATGTTTACGGGCGCGGTGTTTTACAAGGTGGTGCAAAAAGGCGACTTCTTCGCCTACGGTCTGCACCAACAGTGCATGGCCTTGTCCATGCACCTGTACACGCTCTCGACCCAGGTGCCCGGAGTGAAGGAATCGATTCCGTTCGCCACGGCGGTGGTTCTGTTGGGGGCGGTCCTCCTGGTCAACGCCACCGCCATCGCGTTGCGGGTCTATCTCCGCGCGCGGAAGAGATGGTGAGCGTGCCCCGAGCCCCGGCTGCTATGGCGGAACCGCCCTGCATCGAAATCCGCGACTTGCGGCTGGCGTACGGCCCCAAGGAGGTCCTGCGCGGCATCTCGCTGGACGTGTTGCCCAACGAGATTTTCGGTGTGATCGGCCCTGCGCAATCGGGCAAGACATCCTTGTTGCGCTGCCTCAACCGCACGATCGATTTCGTCCCGACCGCCCGTGTCCAGGGGACGATCCGGGTGGATGGCGACGAGGTGCGGCGGACCAAGGACGTTTTCGCCCTGCGGCGGAAGATCGGCATGGTGGCTCCCCTGCCGGTCGGATTGCCCTTGAGCATCTATGACAATGTGGCGTTCGCTCCGCGGTGCGCCGGGTTGACGCGCAAGGCCGATCTGGAGGCAATGGTCGAACAGTGCCTCCGCCAGGCGGCCCTATGGGAGGAGGTGAAAGATCGGCTCGACAGCCTGGGAACGCGCTTGTCCGGCGGCCAACAACAGCGCCTGACGATCGCCCGCGCCCTCTCGCATCAACCGGAGATTCTATGCCTGGACGAGTTCTCGATCGCGATCGACCCGGTCACGACGATGCGGATCGAGGAGGTCCTGAAGGAGTTGCGAGCGCACATGACCATCATTTTGGTGACCAATCTCACCCAACAAGCCCGGCGCCTGGCCGACCGCACGCTGTTTTTGTGGAATGGCGAGATCGTCGAGTTGGACCGGACCGACGTGATCTTCTCCGAGCAACCGGCGAATCGTAAAACCTACGAGTATGTGAATGGGATTTTCGGATGATGGACCTGAGCATCACAACGCGCGACCTGAACTTGTGGTACGCGAAGTTCCAGGCCCTGCGCCAGGTCAGTGTCGAGATCAAGCACGGCCTGATCACGTCGCTCATCGGGCCGTCGGGGTGCGGCAAGACCACGCTGCTGCGCTGTTTCAACCGCGTGAACGAACGGTATGGCTATGTGACCACGACTGGAGAAATCCGGATCTTGGGCAAGAACATCTATGACCCGGACGTGTCGCTGGTCGAGTTGCGCAAGTCGGTGGGCATGGTGTTCCAGCGGCCCAATCCGCTGCCGCTGTCGGTTTACGAGAATGTGGTCTTTGGCCTGCGCATTCATGGGGAGCGTCACGAACTCGAGCGCGCGCGGCTCGATGAGGCAGTCGAGAAAGCGCTCAGCGAGGTGGGCCTCTGGGATGATCTCAAGGACCGGCTCGACACCAAGGCGAGCACGCTTCAACTCGAGCAACAGCAGAAGCTGTGCATCGCCCGGCTCCTGCCGCTCAAGCCAGAGGTGATTCTGTTGGACGAACCCTGTTCGGCGCTGGATGTCGACGGCACGCGAGCGATCGAGGAGCTCTTGTTCAGCCTCAAGGGGCGTTACACGATGCTGATCGTCACGCACAACATGGCCCAGGCCCGCCGCGCCAGTGACGAATGCCTCTACATGTTGCTAGGCGAGATCGTCGAGCACCGCCGCACCGAAGACCTCTTCCTCCATCCCCAAGACCCCCGAACTGCCGAGTACATCGAGGGCCGGTACGGCTGACCGCCGCGAAGCCGCCGGCTCGGGTCGCCGGCGGCTGGATCTTCACGCAATCGTAACCTTTCCGACGCGGGGCTGTCACCCGGCCCGGGCACGCTGTCCCCGTCATGCAGCACGACGTCACTGCCACCGATGCGAATCGCGCGACGAAGAGGAGACTGCGGGGGAAGGCCAGCCCGTGGGCTCGGGCGGCCAGCGGCTCCGTCTTGGCGCTGCTGTGTGCCGGCGCCGCGTATGGACAGTCCGCCGACGCCCTGATTGACAAGCTGGTCGAGAAGGGGATTCTCACGGTCCAGGAGGCCAACGAACTTCGGGTGGAAACGGACAAGGACTTCACCCGCGCTTACTGGGTGAAGAGCGGTCTGCCGGATTGGGTGACGGCGCTCAAGCTGAGCGGGGACTTGCGAGGCCGCTACGAAGGTTTCTTCTCGGCCAACCCCGCCTTCGTCGATCGCAACCGGTTCCGCTACCGCATGCGTCTGGGCGTGACGGCGGCGCTGACGGACCGTTTCGAGGTGGGCGTGCGGTTGACCTCGGGCGAGGCTGATGCCAGCTTCGGGGGCGATCCGCTCTCGGGCAACACCAGTCTCGGGTCCAACGCGTCGAAGAAGTACGTCTTCCTCGATCTCGCCTATGCGCGGTGGACGGCGTTGAACACGCCCGAGTGGGACGTGGCATCGTCGTTCGGCAAGGTCGAGAATCCATTCGTGTTTCCTTCGACGTTGATGTTCGACCGGGACTACACGCCGGAGGGTTTCGCGCAAGAGCTGACCCACCGGCTCAACGAGAAGCAATCCCTACGCTGGGCCGGCGGCGGCTTCATCCTGACGGAGGTGGGCGACAGCAGTCGGGACGCCTATTTGCTGGGGACCCAACTGCGGCTGAACTCGGCCTGGACGGACCGGTTGACGACGAGCGTGGGGGCCGGTTGGTTCGGCATCCTCAGCCCCGACAGCCTCACGAATGAAGCGGTGCCCGATCGCGGGCGCGGCAACACGCGGACCGCGGCGGGCGCCTTGGTCTACCACTACAACCCGTTCTACCTGGACGCTGGCGCGACCTACCAACTCGAGAGCTTTCCCTTCTACACGGGCGCGTTTCCGATCACGCTCTCGGGCGATTACCTGCACAACCCGGCGGTGCGCCAGGATGGTCAGGGTTACTCGGTTGGCGTCACCCTGGGCAAGGCTGGGAAGAAGGGCCTCTGGGACTTGACGTACCGCTGGACCTCGCTCGAGGCCGACGCCTGGTACGAAGAGTTGCCCGAGTCGGACTTTGGCGCGTTTTACGAAGCCGCGCCGGTCGGAGGCCGGCCCGGCTACGGTTTGGGCACGAACGTGCGGGGCCATTGGATCAAGGCAAGTTATTCGCCAGTCAACGCGCTCACGCTCAGCGTGGCCTGTTTTGTGACCGAACTGATCCATGCCTTTCCGCCAGGGTCGAACAGCGACATGACCCGGCTGCAGGTGGACGCCGCGTGGAGATTCTGACCCCGACAGACTGCCTCTCATGAAAACTCCCCTACTCACGTTCCTATTCGGATCCCTCGCTTGGGCGTTCTGCAACCCGCTCGCCACCGCGCGCGCGGCCACCATCACGGTGAAAGGCTCAGATACGCTGGTCATCTTGGCGCAGAAATGGGCCGAGGTGTACATGCAACGGAAGCCCGGCGTGAAGATTCAAGTCACCGGCGGCGGCTCCGGCACCGGGTTCGCCGCCCTGCAGAACCAGTCCACCGACCTGTGCAACGCCTCGCGCAAGATCCGGGCCAAGGAAATCGAGGGTTGCATCCGCGCCTTCGGCCGGCGGCCCACCGAGTACAAAGTCGCCCTGGACGGCCTCTCGGTGTACGTCAACACCAGCAACCCAATCGAAGCGCTGAGTCTCGAGGAGTTGGCCGGCATCTTCACGGGGCGCATCAAGAATTGGAAAGCCGTTGGCGGCAAGGACGAGCCGATTGTGGTCTATAGCCGCGAGAACAGCTCGGGCACGTACGAGTTCTTCAAAGAACACGTGCTGGGAGGGCGTGACTTCACCGCGGCCGCTCAGACCCTGCAGGGCACCGCGCAAGTCCTGCAGGCGGTGGCGCGGGAGACCAAGGGCATCGGCTACGGCGGGGCCGCCTACGGAGCGGGAGCCAAACACCTCCGGATCCGGAAGGAGCAGGGCGGACCGGCCATTGAACCCTCCGAACAGACGGTGCTGGACAGCACCTATCCGATCTGGCGTTACCTGTACATTTACGTGAATCCGGCGCTCGACCGGGGCGAGGTCGGGGCCTACCTGAAGTGGATACGCAGTGCGGCAGGCCAGGGCTTGGTCAAGGACGTTGGCTACTACCCGCTGCCGCCACCGCTACGAGAGTGAGCTACAGCTCCTCAGCCAGACCATGCGCCCCCCACTGCCGATGGGTCGTCGATCTCGGCGACTCGAGAGCAACAACACGCGAGCGGGGCATCCGTTGAGTCGCACGATGGCTGAGCCCTCACATCCTGGAGGCCGGCGGCCAGGCTGGCAGGCTCTGGACCGGGGTCAGCGGGCGCGCCCGTGGGAGTGGGTGGCGGAGCAGGCGATTCGGGTCGTGTCTGTCACGGCGATCGTGCTGGTGTTCCTGATTTTTGTCTTTGTGATGCGGGAGGCGCTGCCGGTGCTGCTCGGGCGCGTCAACAGCGCCGCGGCGCAGGAGCGTCGGGCCCTGCCGGTGGAACAGATGGATCGCCTCGACCCGGAGGAGCTGCGCCAGTACCTCGAGTTGAGTCGAAAAGAGTTCGCCGAGATGGACCGGGACACCTTGCGGCTCCTGATGGAGGTCAAGCTCGAGGCGGCGGAGGAGGTGCCGGAGGACAAGGATGCCCCGCTGAACACGGCCGCGTGGCGCTACCTCCTCGGTCCGCACCAATGGACCGGGTACGATCGGCCGGCGTACATCTGGCAACCCGTCTCCTCGATCCACAAGTACAACATTGTCCCGTTGATCGTGGGGAGCCTCAAGACCAGCGTGGTCGCCCTCCTCTTCGCGGTGCCGCTGGCGCTCGCGGCGGCCCTCTACGTGTCTCAACTCGCCCCGCCGCGGCTCAAAGAATGGGTCAAGCCGGGCATCGAACTGCTCGCCGGGATCCCTTCCGTGGTGCTGGGTTTCTTTGGTCTGGTGGTGTTGGCCACGTTCCTGCAACAGGTCTGCGGCTACGCGTCGCGCCTGAACGCCTTCGTGGCCGGGATCGCGCTGGGCTTGGCCTGTATCCCGGTGATCTTCTCGATCGCGGAAGACGCGCTGACCAGTGTGCCGCGCAGCTTTAGCGAAGCGGCGCTGGCCTTAGGGTCGTCGAGGTGGCAAGCCGCGTGGCAGGTCGTCCTGCCGGCGGCGGTGCCGGGCGTCTTTGCCGCCATTGTCCTCGGGTTCGGCCGGGCGGTGGGCGAGACGATGGTCGTGCTCATGGCCAGTGGCAACGCCAGCCTTCTGACCTGGAGCGTGTTCGACTCGACCCGGACGATGACCGCCACCATTGCGGCGGAGCTCGCTGAGACCGTCTTCGGCGGTCACCATTACCGCATTCTGTTTCTGTTGGGCGCCTTGTTGTTCGCTGTCACGTTCCTGTCCAACCTGCTCGGCGAGTTGGTCATCCAGCGGCTGAAACGACGACTGGAGGGCGGGCGATGACGCTTCACGGGCGGTGGGAGGTCGGAGGCGGAAGCCGCCGGGGCGCGGCGTGGTCGGTGCTGTTCACCGGTGCGACGGGCCTGGCGACGGCGCTGATCTTAGCGATGTTGGCGGTCATTCTGGTGAATGTGGCCTGGCACGGTTGGCCGGCGTTGTCTTGGCGATTTGTCACGGCCGGGACGGAGGCGGACATGTTCGAGGTGGGGAAGGCGGGCGTCTTTCCGATGATCTTCGGCACGACGGCGCGGGTGATCCTAATGACCCTGTTCGTCATCCCGGTGGGGGTGACCACGGCGATCTATCTGCACGAGTACGCCCACACCACCTCCGTCCTCACGCGCGTCATCCGGACCGCCGTCGCCAACTTGGCCGGGGTGCCCTCGATTGTCTTTGGCCTCTTCGGCCTGGGCTTTTTCATTCACTTCCTGGGGGATCGCCTGGATCTGGTGTTGCACCCGGACAACCCCAAACCGATCTGGGGCAAACCGGCGCTGTTGTGGGCTTCGCTCACCTTGGCGGTGATGACCTTGCCAGTGGTGATCGTCGCCACCGAGGAAGCCCTGCGCGGGTTGTCGCCGGGCCTGCGCGAGGCCAGCCTCGCCCTGGGCGCCACCAAACTCCAAACCATCTGGCAAATCGTCCTCCCCAACGCCCTGCCCGGCATCCTCACCGGCGGCATCCTGGCGGTCAGCCGCGCCGCCGGCGAGGTTGCCCCCCTCCTGTTCACCGGCGCGGCCTATTACATGGCCGAGTTACCCCGGTCCCTCACCGACCAGTTCATGGACCTGGGCTACCATGTGTTTGTCTTGTCGACCCAGTCGCCCAACCTCGAGCAGACCCGGCCGATCCTCTATGGCACCGTGCTGGTGCTCTTGCTGCTGACCTTTGCCCTGAACGCGACGGCCATCCTGGTGCGCGCCAGGATGCGACGCCGCCAACGCGCCGCCGGCTAATGCCATTGCCCTGCCCATTGCCCATGGACGACGTGAGCCTCCCCAAAGTCAGACTGCCCGAGCCGGCACCCGAGCCGTCTCCCGGCGGTGCGGGCGCGGGCGAGGCCCTGCTGCGAACCGAAGGCCTGAGCCTGTGGTACGGCAGCGCCCGGGCGCTGCACAACATTACGCTGGGCATCCCGCCTCACCGGGTGACGGCGTTCATCGGCCCCTCCGGCTGCGGCAAGTCCACCTTGCTGCGCTGTTTCAACCGGCTCAACGACCTGATCGACCACGTCCGCATCGAGGGTCGGGTCGCGATTGCCGGGCACGACCTTTACGGCCCCGGCGTGGACGCGATCGAGCTGCGCAAGCGAGTCGGGATGGTCTTCCAGAAATCCAACCCCTTTCCCAAGAGCATCTACGAAAACATCGCCTACGCCTTGCGCCTGCACGGCCTGCGCGAGCGCCGACGACTCGACGAGGTGGTCGAACAGAGCTTGCGCGGCGCCGCCCTCTGGGACGAGGTGAAGGACCGGCTGCACCGCAGCGCCCTGGGCTTGTCCGGTGGCCAACAACAACGCCTCTGTATCGCCCGCGCCATTGCCATTCAACCCGACATCCTGCTCATGGACGAGCCCGCCTCGGCCCTGGACCCGATCGCCACCGCGCGCATCGAGGATCTCATCCTCGAGTTGAAGCAACGGTTCACGATTGTCATTGTCACCCACAACATGCAGCAGGCGGCGCGCATCTCGGACTACACGGCGTTCTTTTACTTGGGTGAGTTGATCGAGTTCGACACCACCCGACGCGTGTTCACAAACCCTAGCCAGCAACAGACGGAGGACTACGTGACGGGCCGCTTCGGCTAGTCGCCTGGCCGCGTCCATCCTCCCGCACCCCTCCCCTCCCATGACTCACCTGTTCGAGCAGGAACTGCAGCAACTCAAGGAGCGACTGCTCCACATGGGCAGCCTGGCCGAGAACGCGCTCGCCCGAGCCATTCAAGCTTTGGTCGAGCGCCAGGACGATCTGGCCCGACAGGTCGAGCACGAAGACGGCGCGTTGGACCGGCTCGAGATGGAGGTAGACGACCTGGCCATCGGGCTCTTGGCCAAGGCGCCCCTGGCCACGCAACTGCGCATGATCACCGTGGCGATGAAGGTCTCCCAAAACCTCGAACGGATCGGCGACGAAGCCACCACCATCGCCCGCCGCGCCCTCGAGTTAGGCCGGGAACCGCAGCTCAAGCCCTATGTGGACATCCCCCGGATGGCCGACATGGCGCGCAGCATGTTGCGCGACGCCCTGGATGCCTTCGTGCAGGCACGGGCGGACCAGGCCCGCACGGTCGTGCCCCGCGACAAGCCGGTGGATCAGCTCAACAAACAGCTCCACCGCGAATTGGCCAGCTACATGATCGAGACCCCAGCCACGATCACCCGCTGCCTGAACCTGATGGTCATCTCGAAATCCTTGGAACGTATCGCCGACCACGCCAAGAACATCGCCGAGGAAGTCGTCTACCTCTACGAAGCGCGCGACATCCGGCACCCGGGCCAGACCTAGTGCGGCGACAGGAGAATCGCCAAACACGGACCGGGGCTCGGGGCGCGACAAGGTAGGGCTCGCAGTCCTCTGCGAGCCGCGAACGCGCCCATGGCTGCGCCGCGGTAGGGCGAGGCTCCGGCCGAGCCGCGACAGACCGGCGGGAACCTCGGCCGAGGGCTACCGCACCTTGCGGGTGCACCGTTCTTGCAGCCAGGCCACGTCCGGATTGTGCGGGGAATCGATCTGGTCGAGGACCAGGTCGCCCTTCACTAAGGCGGGCATGGTGCGATCGTCGCGCCAACGCCGCATCTCGGAGTGACCGTCGGCAAAGGAAAAGCCACCCGCGCGATTGTGGTAACTGGCCGGCAGGTCGAGGAAGGCGTGTTGGCTCGGTTGGTCCGGAAAGCCCATCATGCTGGTGGCGAAGTTGCCGATGTCGATGCTGTCCTCGCGCACATCCAGGAAGACCCACGTGCGGGCGGGCCCGGGATCCACCAGGTCGCTCAGTTGCGTGTAAATCCGCCACGGATCGTCCGGGTCAGGTTGCAGAATCGGCACTTGCACGCCCGGCGCGGGTTCGAGAATCGCCTCAGCCCCCCCCCACCCAGATGTTCATCGACATGCTCCGCACCCGGGGGACGACTTGGCCGGCAAACCTGCCTGTGGTCGGACGCACCACGGACCGGTCGGCCGGGCATTTGAAGACTTGGGCACTTTGGCCGGCGTAAGGCCACAGAGGACTACGCTGGAGGTCGGCCGTGACATCCCAGTTCGAGCGATTGTTGGGGTCGAAATCGAGTAGGCCGGTTATCCAGGCCAGATTCGGCCTGAACGCGCTCGCCATGGGCAGACGCTCGGCCTGGTCGTCGGAGTACATACGCCACGCCAGCCCGAGTTGGCGATGGTTGTTGAGACATTGCAGGCCCTGCGCTTTGAGCTTGGCTTTGCCCAGTGCCGGCAACAGCAGCGAGGCCAAGACCCCGATGATGGCGATCACCACCAACAACTCGATCAGGGTGAACCCGACCCGCCCATGCCCGGCACGACCCGCATCGCGCCCAGCGTGAAGAACTCGGCCGCCATCGAGGCAGGCTCGAAACGGGCGCGGTGCCGTTGCCGATCCGGCGTTGGGCCAGGCAAGAGATCGACGACGGCCGGTCGGACCGACTCCCAGGTGTATAAGTCCAACGAACAGCGCCATACGTAGGCAATATCCTCCGCTGCCCCGATAGAATCAATCGCAAGCGTCCATGGCGCCGGCCCATCCACGGCGAACTCGACCCGCACCGCAGGGGTCGACTCGGGCGCCAGCGGCCGCCGCCCGAGACCGTACTCGAGCAGATTCGGCCATCCGTCTCGATCCGGGTCGGCGGTCGCAGCGCTGCGGGCGGGATCGCTCAGTTCGACCGCGCTGAAGGCCAAGCGGCGCCAAGCCTCGAAGGTCGCGCCGCGCGTGCGAGTCAGCGTAGCGGCAAAGGGGTCCGGCGACCCCGTCCGGGTATCCACCCACACCGCCAACCCCGGCGCCCTCCGACTCCAGGCCGGCACCAGACCATGGTAATCGCCTACCATCCGGCGCACGGGCGCGAGCGGGGCGAGGCGCAGATCCGAACTCACGTCGCTGACGCGCACATTGGGCTCCCAGGTCTCTCCGCCATCGAACGACTCCGCCAGATAGAGATCGACCAGATAACCCCCGCCCGGGTCGTGGCGTTTGTCGTAGAACACGATCGTCACATGCTGGCCGTCCGGCGAGACCGCCACCGCCGGGTTGAACACCGCCTTGCCCGCCGGCGTGTCGTTCACCGGGCGCGGGGCGGTCCAGGTGCGCCCTTGATCCCGCGACCGGGTGAACATCACCCGCGGTCCGCCCAAGTCGGTCTGGTAAGTCACGTACAACACTCCCAGGCCCGAGTCGGTGGCGGCTGCAGGCAGGAAGCCACCGGCGCGCGCTACCGGATCGCTATAGAGTCGGACCGGGGTGACGAGCCGCGGCGCGGCGAAGGTCTCGCCGCCGTCGTTGGAGACGGCCACTTCGATTTGGTCGCCGGTAGGCCCGGCGAAATTCCAGTAGACGACAGCCAGGCTGCCATCGGGCAGGAAGACCGGGAGGGAGCCTTGGCAGAAGTCAGGGCTAACGACACGGGCATGGCTCCAGTTGGTGCCGCCATCGTCGCTGTAGGTGACGGCGATCGGGGTGATTTGCACGCCGTTCGCCAGCGTGGTGAAGCGGGTGCAGGTGGCGGCAATCCGCCCGGCCGTCGGGCTGCCCGCGAAGGTGTTGATGCTCATCCAGTTCTTGTCCAGGAAGACTTTGGGATCCGCGTTGGTCAACACGGTCAGCGGTCGACTGAAGGTCTGGCCCAAGTCCACAGACTTGCTCAGGACAATGGTGGTGCGCAGGTTGGGCGGTTCGCCCACGATGGCCAAGGTGTTGAGGTAGACGTGATTCTGCAGGTCCACGCACGCCACCGGATCCGATGCGCGCGTGAACGGTCCCCCATCGAGCGAGGCGATCAAATGCGGAATCAAGCCGCGCCGCCAGGTTCCGCCGCCATCCAGGCTGATCGCGTAGCCGCAGTTGACCGCGCCGCCATCGCTGAACCGCCCTTCCTGGAAAATGGCCACCATCAGGTTCGCGTCCGTCACACTCCGCGCCACGTGCGGCTCCGCTTGCGCCCGGTAATTGGCCGGCAGCGCCTCGGGATCATCCCCCAACCGCGTATTCGGCCCCACCTTCGGGTCCAGCACGGCGGCCCCCGCTCCTCCTGCGTGGGCCAAACCCGACCGCCCGGGCATTCGGTCTCCGGCGCGCAGCCCCTCCGACCCGCCGAACAACATCCAGTACGCTCCCGAAGACAACCGGTCCAAGTCCGCCCCGCGCAAGGCCGGCGGGAGCCGGTCGCGGGCCGGATCGCCGGGGGACAACTCGGTTCCCGCCGCGCCAAGATGGAGGGCGCACGCGGCCAGGCCCAACCAGCGCGCGGGAAGATCGCGACTCATGAGGGAATCGCCTAGGCGGCCGCTAGCGCGGTGCGCAGGCGTGCCAACCACTCGGGCACGGCTTGCCAGGGATCGGGTGCGGCTTCGTACTCGAGGGCCACAAACCCCTGGTAGTTGGCCTGGCGCAAGAGGTTCGTCACGCGGGCCAAGTCGGTGGGTTCCTTGCCTTGGCCGCGGCGGTTGACCTCGACCTTCACCTGGACATTCACGGCGTAAGGCGCTAGTCGGGCCATCTCTTCGTAGGGATCGGCTGGGCCGTAAAAGTTGCCGGTGTCCAGGTTGACCCCCACCCACGCACTTCGCACCGCGCGCACGATGTCCAGCAAGTCCGCCACCTGCGCGACAATCCCACCGTGATTCTCGAGGCCCAACCAGACCCCTTTCTGGGCGGCGTAGTCGCCGCACTCCTCGAGCGCGCGGATGCACTGCCGCTTGGCCAGGGCGGGGTCGAGCCCGCGTGCGTCGCCGGCGAACACCCGAATGTGCGGCGCGCCCAGGACAGCGGCGTGGTCCACCCATTGTTTGACACTGGCAACCTCGCGTTCGAGGTCCGGGCCGTCGGCTCGGGCAAAGTTGTTGCCCACTGCGGTGCCGCTGACGGCGAGGCCGGCGAGAAAGGCGCGCCGTTTCAGCTCGAGGAGGTATGCGCGGTCGAAGTCTTTGGGGAAGTAATAGCTGGTCAGTTCGGTCCCCAGGCAACCGTGTTGCCCGCAAAAATCGATGAAATCGAAGAGCGTGATTCGCCGGGCTGGATCGCGATGGTTGAAGAATTCGCGGAACGAGTAAGCGGCTAGGCTCAACCGCAAACGCGGCGAACCCAGTCGCGCGAACGGTTCCACCGCCCGCGCCACGTTGGCCTCGAGCCCAGCCCAAGCGCCCAAGGCCAGCCCGGTCCGACCGGCGCGCTCCAGAAAGATTCGTCGAGTGAGTTGCGACATAGTCTGATGTGTTCCGCCGCATTCAAGCGCAGCCGCGCCGCTCCGTGAATCAAATTCTCGGGCTCAGTTTCTCTTTGACACCCCCACGTCGACCGCTACTTTCCGGTTCAGACTGTTCGAGTCTGCGCTGCGCCACCGCGCGCATCAGCGGGCCAATGTCGGGGTATGAGTGACATCTACACGCTGTACAACGAAACGGTGATGGACCATTTCATGAATCCGCGCAACCTGGGCGACTTGGCGGACGCGGACGGCGTGGGCGAAGTGGGCGCGGCCGCCTGCGGCGACATCATGAAGATCAGCCTTAAGATCAAGGACGGCCGGATCGAGGACGCCCGCTTCAAGACCTTCGGCTGCGGCTCGGCCATCGCCAGCTCGAGTATGGCCACCGAACTCATCAAGGGCCGCAGCGTCCAGGAGGCCTTGCACTTCAGCAATCAGGACGTCATCCAGGCCCTTGGCGGCTTGCCGCCCGTCAAGATCCATTGCTCAGTCCTGGCCGAAGAGGCGATCAAGGCTGCGCTGGACGATTACCTCAAGCGCCACCCGGCACCGGCGGCGCCGGCAGCCCAACCGACCTGAAGCCGTGCGGGACCGTTGGCGGGCTAATCGCCCCCAGGCCGGCCGCCGCCTCGGGCCCCAACCCCCTTCGCCAGCGCCCCTCACTCGACCACGCCACGGCTTGCCCCTGTCTTCATGCGCCGCATCAATCTAGACCATCTGGCCACCACACCGGTTCTGCCGGAGGTCTGGGCGGCGATGCAGCCGTTCTTTAGCGAGGCCTACGGCAACCCGTCGTCGCTGCACCAGGAAGGCCTGCGGGCCAAGGACGCCCTGGCCAAAGCCCGCCAGCAGATCGCCACCTTCATCCATGCCGCCTCGCCGGCCGAGATCTTCTTCACCTCGGGAGGCACGGAGGCGGCCAACCTGGCCATTAAGGGCGTCGCCTACGCCAGCCAACGCCGCGGCCGCCATCTGGTGGTCAGCGCCGTCGAGCACCCGGCGGTGCTACACTCGGTCGAGTTTATCGAGCAACAAGGCTTCACCTGCACGCGGGTGAAGGTCAACGCGGAGGGGTGGGTCGACCCGGCCGACGTCGAGGCCGCCCTGACCGACCAGACGATCTTGGTGGCGGTGCAACACGTAAACCACGACCTCGGCACCATCCAACCCGTCCAGGAAATCGGTCGCCTCACCGCCGCGCGCGGCGTGCCGTTCTTCGTCGATGCCACTGCCAGTGGCGGCTGGATCGAGATCGATGTGCAGGCCATCGGCGCCAACCTGCTTTCCCTGGCGCCGCACCGCTTCTACGGCCCCAAAGGCGTGGGCGTCCTCTACCGCAACCGCAAGGCGCGCCTGGTCCCCATCCAACACGGCGGTGCCCAAGAAGAGGGGCGCCGGGCGGGCACGGAAAACGTCCCAGCCATCGTCGGCGCCGGCGTGGCGGCGGAGTTGGCTGGGCGCGCGCTCCCCGAGCGGATTGCGCACACCGCCCAGTTGCAGCGCCGGCTCTGGGAAGGCCTCCAGGCGCGCGTTCCGTATCTTCGACTGAGTGGGCCGGCGCCGGGTCTGGGTCGCATCGCGACCTCGCTCAACGTGAGCACCGAGTTCATCGAGGGCGAAGGCCAGTTGTTGTTGTGCGACCTGAACGGGATCGCGGTGGCGAGCGGCTCGAGCTGTGTCAGCAAGTCGCTCAAGATCTCGCATGTCCTCGCCGCCATCGGCCTCGATCAAGCCCTGGCGCAAGGCAACCTCATCCTCTCGCTCGGGCGCGAGAACACCGCCGAGGACGTCGACTACTTCCTCGACACCTTTGTCAAGATTGTGGCCAAGCTCCGGGCCATGTCCCCCATGTGGGACGAATTCCAGCGGGGCGCGATCGACTCGGTCGTCGCCCCGCGCGGCTCAGGCCAGACCAGCGCCGCGCCTGCTGCCGGCATGGCCGGGACCTCGCACGCACACTGAACCTATCCCCCACGTTGCCCATGCTCACTCCCGACGCAGTCCTCCAAGCCCTCCGCACCGTCAAGTACCCCGGCTATTCTCGAGACATCGTCTCCTTCGGACTGGTCAAAGAGGTCCTCCCGGGGCCGGACTCGCTGCGCGTCCAGCTCCAGCTCACCTCGGCGAACCATCAGGTCGCCGAGCAGCTCAGGCAGGAGTGCGAGCGTGTGCTGCGCGATTTACCCGGCGCAGGCCAGGTCAGCGTCGAGGTCCGCCAACCCCAGGCCCCCGGTGGCCCAGGAGGCGCCGGGCCCGGCGCCGGCGGCCCGAATCCCTGGGCCAACCAAAACCGTATTCCCGGGGTGGGTCGCGTCGTCGCGGTGGCCAGTGGCAAGGGCGGTGTGGGCAAGTCCACGGTCTCGGTGAACCTAGCCTGCGCCCTGCAACAACTCGGGGCGCAGGTAGGCCTTTTGGATTGCGACATCTACGGCCCGAGCATCCCGCTCATGATGGGCGTGCGCGAACGCCCCACCGTGAACGCCCAAGAGCAACTGGTGCCACCGACCAACCACGGCGTCAGACTCATGAGCATCGGGTTCTTGGTCGAGGGCGATCAGCCCGTCATTTGGCGTGGGCCGATGATCACCAAGACCATCCAGCAGTTCCTCTTTTCGGTCGCCTGGGGCGAGCTGGACTATTTGCTGGTGGACCTGCCGCCCGGCACGGGCGATGCCCAACTCTCCCTCTGTCAGACCGTGCCGCTCGATGGCGGCGTCATCGTGACCACGCCCCAAGCCGCCTCGGTCGACGTGGTGCGCAAAGGCATCGCGATGTTCACCAAGGTGAATGTGCCCATCCTCGGCATCATTGAGAACATGAGCTACTTCACCACCCTCACCGGCGAACGTGTCGAGATCTTCGGTCATGGCGGCGGTCGCGCCGAGGCCGAGCGACAGCGAACCGCGTTCCTTGGGGAAGTGCCCATTTATACCGCCATCCGCGAGGGTGGCGACGCCGGCATCCCGGTGGTGGTGTCCGCCCCGAAATCGGCGCCCGGCCAGGCGTTCCTCGCGATCGCAGAAAACCTCCGTCAACTGCCCGGCTGAACCTCGGGCGTGTCGCCCCGGGCCGCCTACCGCGCCCCCACCTCGAGGCAAACCAAACGCGTCAAATCGCGCGCGAGCAAACGGCTGCCCGCCAACGCCAGCGGGCCCCAAGACTCGCGACCGTCGAGCACCTTGGCCTGAGCCAACAGGCTGAACTGCGCCGGTGTAGCCTCGATCAGGCTCAGTTTGCCGGAGTCGTCCATGACGAAAAACAAACCGCTGGCCAAGAGGTAAGGGCCCAGGCCGAAGTTCGTGCCCGGCTCGCTCGTCCAGACCACTTTGCCATCGAGATCGAGACAGACAAAGCGCCCATCCGGCCGCGTCCCGTAAATATGTCCGCCGTGGTAGATCGGGGTCTGCTGCGTCGCGCCGAAAATCTCAGGCTCGAGCCGGAACAAGGTCTTGGGCACGATCTTGCTCCCCTCCTCAGTCAACTCGAGCATCAGGGCCCCGGCATTGTAGCCGCCCGACAAGAAGATCCGCCCGCCGGGCAAAACCAACGGCGAAGGCACATTGGCAATGCTGATCTTCCAATCCGTCGTCTGCCACAAGAGCGCCCCGTCCGAGGCCGACACGCCCACCACCCCCCGGCTGGCGCAGTAGACATAGAGCCGGCGCCCGGCAAACTCCACCGGCACGATCGAAGAGTGGGTCATTTGCCATTCGTCCGGGTTGGGGGTCTGCCAGACGGGTCGGCCGGTCTCGAGTTCGACCGCGAGCAACAAAGCATCCTTGCCCCCAGGCGCCAGAATCACACGGTCCCCTTCGATCAGCGGGCATTGCCCCGCGTACCATTGGGGCACGGTGGTGCCGTACTCCCGCACCAAGTCGAGGCCCCACTTGAACTGGCCACTTTCCGCCTCCAGACAGACCCCATGACACTTCGGGCCCAGGGCCACCACGCGGTCGCCTGCGATGGCCGGCACGGTGCGCGACATCCCGTGATTGCGCTTGACCGACACCGGATACGCAAAGCGCCAGATCTCTTGGCCGTCCGCCAGCGATAAACACCGTAGGGCGTCTTGCTTCTTCTCGCGGTCGTAATCCATCAAGTAGACCCGCCCGTTAACCACTGCCGCGCCCGCGTAGCCCTCGCCCACATCGAGCGACCAGTGCGCCCGCGGTCCGCTGGCCTCCCAAGCGCGCGCCAACCGAACCGCTTCCGTTGCCGCCCCGTCTCGGGCGGGACCGCGGAACCCCGGCCAAACGCCCGGCAACGTGGCTGGTGTACCCGGGCCAAGCGTTAGTTTGCCCGTGAGGACAGGGTTCTTGCCATCGGCCCCCTCGCCCTCGGGCACCTTGTCCGCTCCCGGCGCCCGCAGCGTGAGGGTGCCGGCCGGGCGCGGCAGCCACCAGATCAACAAGGCCAGAACCGCTCCGACCGCGCAGGCAGCGGGTGCGTACCGGATCCATCTATCGAGGGCCAGTCCGTTCATCAGGGCACAACCACGGCTAGGTTCGGCCGAAGCGGCTTGGGGCGCAAGATCCTTCCGACACCCGAAAAAACAGCGGCGCCCACCCGGGAGGGCGCCGCTGCTACCGAAACCCCAACACGCACCGAAAATAGCGCGGGCTACTTGCGACCCGACCGTGTCCGCCACAGCCCGTACCCCACACAGCCCAGCGCAGCCCATAGGGCGTAGGCTCCAGGCTCGGGCACCGTCACCGCCGCCAGGTCCGCCACGTACCCGCTCGAGTCGGTATAACCCACGAGTGGGACGGTCGAGAGCGTGGCGCCGGTGGTCTTGTCGATCGCGTAGACCGTGGCCCCGTCCATCGCATAGAGCTTGTCCTCATCGACGTTGTAGGCAATCTGGCTCCAGGCTGGGTTGCTCGCCAGGATCACGTTGACCCCGCCCGGGGTGGCCAGGTTGCCATGCCAGAGGCCCTGCAGCAGATTCGGATTCCCCAAATCATCCACGTAGGTAAACGCCCATAACTCCCCTGTGCTCGGGTTCACCGTGAAATCGCCAAAGTCGTTGAACCCGTCCGTGTAACCCCAGGACTGCGTCAGCGCCGCCTCCGTCCCGCCGTAAATGCTCGCGCTGGCAACGGCGGTCCCCGTGACATCCAAAACCACCTCTGCCATGAACGAGAGTTTCTGGCTCGTCGGCGGCAGGCTCAGTTCCAACGCGGCATAGTACTTGCCGCCGTAGAACGTTCCACCGCTGTCCATGTTGAAATCGATGAGCCCACCGAACCCCGACAGCGGCGCCGCCGTGTCGAGGCTGCCCAAAGCGGAGAAGGTCCCGGAACCGAGGGCGTAACGATAGAGATTGCGGTTTTCTGCGTTCGCGAAGATGAGCTGTTGCCGCGCGGCGTCCAGCGCCAGAGCGTTCATCCGGTCCGTTGGCCCCCAACCGGGCACCTGCGCCGCGGTGATGTCGAACAAGAGGGTCGCTTGGCCCGTTGTCGCATTGATCGACCACAGATCGTTGCCGACCGCATACAGGCTGTCCGCCGCAGAACCGAGCCTCGCCCCGCTGCAGAGAACCACGCCACCAGCAAGCAACGCCCCAGCTAACGCACGCCTTTGAAACGCCATACGGTGCTTAGCCTATCACTCTCGTCGAATTCGTCAAGCGCTGCTCCGAGTCGGCAGGAGCGCCATCCCCGCCACGGTGGTCAATGGCGCAACGGGGATGCCGTACCTCGCGTAGTCCCAGAACCCGATCTCGACATGGAAACAGAAGAGCCGCCCCGCGTTGCGGGGCGGCTCGTGTGATTCGCCGGAGGCCAGACTAGGCTGACCGGGGCCGATCGGCTTAGTACACCGTGGTGCTTTCCATCTCGAGGATGGGCGCCTCACGCAGGGTGGTGGTGACTTCCACCATCAACCGGCTGTCGCCTTCCTTCACACCCTTGCCGCGCATGGTGTAGGTGAAGGACTGCTTCGGCGGCAGGACGGACACGGCCGGCCAGGTAACAATCTTGCCGCTGATCGAGCCGGAGTGCGAGGCGCTCACCGGGTCGGTCTCGGCCGGGAAGATCGCCTTGACGCGCGCGTTCTCGATGTCGGCGCTGCCCTGGTTGGTCACGCGGATGGTGAACGTGGTCGATTCGCCCACGAGGATCGGGTCTGGATCGTCAACCACCTCGACCAACACGCCGGTGACGCCCTTCCACAGGGTGCAGGCCTGAGCGCTCTCGCGGAGACCCTGCGCCGTCGCCACGGTCGCGCTGTTGCAGTGGTTACCCGGCACGTTGGACTTCAAGGTGATGTCCAGCGTCTTCTCTTGGCCCGCGTTGAGCGTACCCACATTCCAGGTGGCCGTGTTGCCACTGATCGTCGCGCCCGAGGCGGCCGCAATGGTCGTTTGAGCGGGTGCAGTGTCGGTGACCACCACGCCGGTCAGGGTGGTGTCGCCCACGTTCGTGACCTTGACTTGATAGTTGGCCGTCCGGCCGATCAACTGCTCCTTGTCGCCGGTCTTGACCAGCTTGAGGCCCGGTTGAACGACCGTGGTGCATGCTTCCGCGGTCACCTTGGGCGCGTTGCTGGCGGTGGCGATGGCGTTGTTGCAATGCTTGCCGCGTTGCGCGGCGCGGAGGGTGACCGGGATGGTCTTGGACTGATTCGGGGCCAGATCGCCCACGTTGTAGGTGAGGGTCTTCTGCCCGTTCGGTGCGGTCAGACCTGCTGGCACTTCATCCGTAACGACGACACCGCGGGCTACGCTGGTGCCGCGGTTCGAGACCACTACGTTGTAGGTGACGTCCGAACCCAGTTGGGCCACTTCAGGTCCGGTCTTTTGAATCGCCAACATCGGCTTGCCCACAAACGTCTGCGCGCAGACCCGCGGTTCCGCCCGGACGGTGGCGCACGAACCCAAGGTCCCTTCCCGGTCCGCTTTCACCCAAACCTTCAGCGGGACTGTCTGGCCCGGGTCCATTTCGCCCAGCTTCCAGACCAGGTTGTTCCCGACGACTTCCGCCGCCGGTTCGCTGCGGACGTAAGTGGTGCCGGGCGGGATCTGGTCCGTGACGACCACGTTGCCCACGCACCCGACGGCCTGCGGGTTGAGCTCATACATGAACTCCTGCCCCAACGTCACCTCGCGCGGCATGGTCTTGGTCATGTTCACCGGCCCGGTGTTGATCACCGAGCAAGGGCCTGTGGCCACCGGGGGTGGAGCCACCCGTGGCGCGGGGGCCGGCGCTGGTGCCGGTGCCGGAGCGGCCTCGGCCGCGACTTCGCGTGTGCGGGGCGCTTGGTAGGGAGAACGCCCCGTGTAATACTCGCCCAAAGGCACGGCAAAGTTCCTTCGGCCGTGCCGGGTGTCAGTCGAAGTGTCCTCCGCCGCGGCCGCATAGGCTGGCGGGCTGGTGGACACGATGAGGCTTGCGACCAGCGCTGCTGGCAGCGCCGCAAACGTGCGTATGGTGAGACGGTTCATCTTTGTTTCTGGTTGGATTATGTATGTCTGTCGGTTCGCTTTAGAGGCTAGCCGAAGCAGGCGTGCCCCCACTGGGTTGGCGTATGCTTGAACCCGGGTTACTCGCTCATTCCCATTGCCCGCAGGTACCCGCCGAATCTTGGCTAGACCGCCAGGCACTTGCCGACCCACTCGAACAACCCACGCGTGTGTGGGTTCTGTGGCTTAAGACGGCTGTACCTGACAAGCACAATAGTTAGAGCCTGATCCAGCCGCCGTCAAGTCGACCTCCACAGAAATACAACAGAGCCGTCCTTGCACCACCCCGACTGCCAAGTTAATCAATTGATAATAAACACTTTGCGACCACGATCGTCGGCTCTTTTCCCTCCCCAACACAGTCTCCCGCACCCGCTCCCCAGGCCGCCACCATCTTGACACCCCCCCCCTGCCTTTTATAGTTCGCCGCAATGTTGAACGCAGACGTCTCGGCGGCGGACGATCACCCCCCACCCCCCCAGGCAGAGGCGCAGTTGGCCGACCTGAAACGGTTCGCCTCAGCCGGCCGGGGGTATTGGGGCCGCGTGGCCGACTGCGATTGGCAGGATTGGCGCTGGCAGCTCAAACACCGGATCACCCGGCTCGAACAGCTCGAACGGCTCCTGCCCACGCTCACGCCCGAGGAACGGGCCGGCACGGTGCTCGCCAACCACAAATTGGCGATGGCGATCACCCCCTATTTCTTCAACCTGATCGACCCCGCCGATGAGCGCTGCCCGATCCGGCGCCAGGTCATCCCGCGCCTCGAGGAGACCCACGTGGCGGATTGGGAGTTGGCCGATCCTTGCGGCGAGGACTCGCATTCGCCGGTGCCGGGCCTGGTGCATCGCTACCCTGACCGGGTGCTCTTTCTGGTGACCGACCGCTGCGCGGCCTACTGCCGTTACTGCACTCGGTCCCGACTGGTCAGTAACGCCAGCGGCTACGATTTCCATCCGCAGTTCGACCGCCAGATCGAGTACATCGCCCGCACACCCGCCGTGCGCGACGTCCTGCTCAGCGGGGGCGATCCTTTGCTTTTCAGCGACGAGAAACTCGAAGATCTCCTGAGCCGGCTCCGCGCCATCCCGCATGTCGAGTTCCTGCGCATCGGGTCCCGCATCCCGGTCTTTCTGCCGCAGCGCATCACGCCCGAGCTCTGCGCCATGCTCCGCCAATTCCATCCGCTCTTCCTGAGCATTCACTCGAATCACCCGCGGGAGTTGACGACGGAAGTGCGCGATGCCCTGAGTCGCTTAGCGGACGCGGGTATACCCCTGGGCAACCAGGCCGTCCTCCTCCGCCATGTGAACGATGACCTCACGGTCATGAAGGCCCATCTGCAAAAGCTCCTCTTGTGTCGGGTCCGCCCTTATTACATCTACCAGTGCGACCTGATCGCCGGCTCGGCCCATCTGCGGGCGAGCGTGCGCCGGGGACTCGAGCTGATGAATGGCCTGCGCGGGCACACCACGGGCTACGCCGTGCCCACCTACGTCATCGACGCCCCAGGTGGCGGCGGTAAGGTCCCCGTCAGCCCCGAGTATGTCCTGAGCCGCAACCGGGACCGCGTGGTCATTCGCAACTACGAAGGTAAGATCTTCGAGTACCCGGAGGCCGACGACGGTACACCGCTGTTTCGGGCGCCGGCGCGCATCGAGGAACCCGAGCTGGCCTAGGCCAAGCCACATGAGAACGCCGACTCAGCGGCCAGGCTCGGTCCACTCCGGTCAGCCCCGCCGTCCTTGCAGCCGGCCCACCGCCGTCCATGCCGCGTGAGACCATCGCCCTCCGGTCGGCGCGCGTGGCGGCCTTGATCGAGCGCCTGCGCGCCACCTACCCGGATGCCCACTGCGAGCTGAACTTCTCCAACCCACTCGAGCTGTTGGTGGCCACCATCCTGTCCGCCCAATGCACCGACAAGATGGTCAACCGCGTGACCCCGGCCCTCTTCCAGAAATACCGCACCGCCGCCGACTACGCGGGCGCCGAGGCCGCCGCGCTGGCCGAGGACATTCGCAGCCTGGGCTTCTTCCGCAACAAAGCGAAGAGCATCCGCGCCTGTTGCCAGGCCCTCGTCGAACGGCACGCCAGCCAGGTCCCCCGCACCCTGGCCGAGCTGACCCAACTCGACGGCGTCGGCCGCAAGACCGCCAATGTCGTCCTTGGCAACGCCTTCAACCTCCAGGAAGGCGTTGTCGTGGATACCCATGTGGCCCGGCTCGCCGCCCGGCTCGATCTGACGCGGGAAACTGCGCCCGAGAAAATCGAGCGGGCGCTCATCGAGCTCGTGCCGCGCGACCAGTGGACCCTCTTCAGCCACTGGCTCATTTGGCACGGGCGACGGCGTTGCGTCGCCCGCCGACCCGGCTGTGACGCCTGCGAACTCGGCGAGTTGTGTCCGCGCCGCGGGGTCAAGCCGGCTCGCCCCAAGCCGTCGCCACCCACACGGGTCGCGCGCCGGGCATGAACACCGCCCCGAGTCAACCGGAGCCGTGGCTATTGCTGAGGGCCGGCCTGCAAGCGCCGGCGCTGAACATGGCCTGGGACGAGGCCCTGCTCGAAGCCGCGCCCACCCTTGGCCAACCCTTGCTACGCCTCTACGCCTGGTCGAGCGCGGCGGCAACGTTCGGCTATGCCCAGCGCTACGCCGAGGTTGCGGGCTTGACCCCACTGCGCCCGCTGATTCGCCGGCCCACCGGTGGCGGCCTGGTGCTGCACGGTGAGGATTGGACTTACAGCTTGGTGTTCCCGCCCACCCATCCTTGGTACCGCCTCCGGGCCAGAGAAAGCTACCAGCGTGTGCACGCTTGGCTCCGGCAAGCCTTCGACCTGCTCGCCGTCCTCACCGAGCTTGCCGTCGAGCCGCGCGTGGACGCGCCCGGCCAATGTTTCGTTGGGGCGGAACAGTTCGACCTGTTGTGGCAGGGCAGCAAGATTGCAGGCGCCGCCCAACGCCGCACCCGGTCGGGCCTGTTAGTGCAAGGCTCGGTGCAACCGCCCGCCGGGTTGGGCATCTCCCAGGCGCAGTGGCAGAACGCCCTCTGCGCGGCTGCCGAACGCGCTGGGCGGGTGCGGTGGTCGACCTTCGTTCCCGCGCCTGAACTTGCCGCGCGAGCGACTGTTCTGGCGGCGCAGAAGTACGCGACGGCCGCGCACAGCCAACGCCGCTAGCCTACTTGGGCAACAACTCGGCCACCAGCGCCCGCTCCTCCTTCAACTCCTTGACGCTCGCATCGATTTTGGCCCGGCTGAAGTCGTTGCTGGGGACGCCTTGGACAATCTCCCACTTCTGCCCGTCGCTGCGCACTGGAAATGAGCTGATCAACCCCGGCTCGACACCGTAGCTGCCGTCCGAACACACACAGAGGCTGTGCCAATCGCCGGCCGGCGTGGGCTCGGCCAAGGACCGCACCGTGTCGATGGCCGCGTTGGCCGCGCTGGCGGCGCTCGAGGCTCCTCGCGCCTTGATGATGGCCGCCCCGCGCTGCTGGACGGTGGCGATGAACTCCCCTTGCAGCCAGGCTTCATCGGCGATGCGCTGGGTGGCCGGCGCACCGTCGATGCGCGCGTTGTAGAAATCCGGGTATTGAGTGGCGGAGTGATTTCCCCAAATGGCCACGTTACTGACCGCCGTGACGGCCACGCCGGCCTTGGTCGCCAACTGCGACTTGGCGCGGTTTTCGTCTAGGCGAGTCATGGCGCAAAACCGTTCGCGCGGCACGTCGGGCGCGTTGTTCATGGCGATGAGACAGTTCGTGTTGCACGGGTTGCCCACCACCAACACGCGCACGTCGCGCGCGGCGTGTTGCTGGATGGCGCGGCCTTGGCCGACGAAGATCCGGCCATTGGTGCCCAATAGATCTTTCCGTTCCATGCCCGCCTTGCGCGGCGCCGCTCCCACCAACAACGCCCAACTCACACCCCGAAAACCCTCCGCCAAGTCCGCCGTCGGCACCACCTCCCGTAGCAGCGGGAAGGCGCAATCTTGGAGTTCCATCGTTACGCCACCCAAGGCCGGCAAGGCCGCCTCGACCTCGATGAGGTTGAGGCTCACGGGTTGGTTAGGGCCGAACAAAGCGCCGGAGGCAACGCGAAAGACCAACGCATACCCGATTTGGCCTGCCGCACCGGTAATCGCCACACGGATGGGTGAAGTGCTCATAATGGTTAGGATCGATGCCCGCATTATAAGGACGCGCCGGCACACCGCGCAAGCCGAGAGAAGACCCGGACGCTTCCGCTTCAACTCCCCAGCTCGGGCGGAAGGACGCCGCGCCTCGGCTCACGCCTCGACCAGGTCCACCTCGACCGCGCTCACGGAGGCGGCCGGGAACGTCCAGCTCCCATCGTTCGGCAGCGCGACCTCGGACAACTGCACCGGGTTGGGATCGGTCTCGATCACCTCGACTTCGGGATGGGCGGCCAAGGTGAACACGCGCCCGGTCCCCAGCGTGTGAGGCTCGGCGCCGAGCCTCGCCCGCACCGCCTGGGTGCGCCGGGTGTTCACCACATGCAGGTACAATCGGTTGCCGGTGCGGCTGGCGGTAACATCCAGGCCCTCCGGCCTCCGCCGGACCGTGCAGGCCTTCTCGCCCGAGTGCCGGCGGTAGAGCGCCATCACCAGTCCCACCGGCATGAGATACGATTGGCCGCCCGGCACCGGAATCATCAGGGCGTTAACCTGCCAGCGCGTGCCGCAGAAGTCTGCCAACGTCGCGATCTTCAGCACGTCTCCATGCCGCTCGTGCACATTCAACAACCGCGCATTGGCCACACCAGCGGCCCACGTCGAGAGCACCTCGCACCGGTTGCGCCCGGGCAGCGCGAAATGGCATTCGGTCAACGCCAAGGGTGTCCCCCGGTTGCCCACCTCCGCGCGCACGCGCCGGATCTTGGCCTCGTGCGGTTGCCACGCCGACATGAGGCTCTCCCAGGTCCGCGCCGGGTCTTTCCGATACTCGATGCCCCGCAACGGCGAATCCCGCTTGCCCTGGTCCGGGTTGAACATGTGATGGAACGCGATGTACTGGAGGTGTTCGCCGGCCTCGTCCAGCATCCGCCCCGCCCAACCGCTGTCGCCCCACCCTATGAGCCGGATCGTCGGATCCGCCTGTCGCATGGCTCTCGCAAACGCAACCGTGCGACGCGCTGCCGTCTCTAAATCGAACCCGTTCCGATCGTACGAGGTCTCGTTGCCAAGCTGCCAAAGCGGCACCCGCCGTGGTTCCGGAAGACCGTGGTCCCGCCGCAGGCCGTTGGCAGGGTCGTTGCAGTAGCTCACCCACGCAGCCGCTTCCTCCGGCCCGGCCGCGCGCACCTCCCCATCGGGAAGAGTCGCCCAGCGCTTCCGGCCGTCCGACTCGAAGTTCACCGCCAGAAGCGCCTCGGCCCCAACCTCGCGGCAGAAGTCCACGAACTCGATGGTGCCCACTTGATTGGGCCCGATCCCGCCCCACAGCAGATTGAGCATCGGCCGCCGTGCCGCCCGGGGTCCGACGCCTTCTTGCCAGCGGTAGTACGAGCTCAGGCAGCCCCCCCAACGCATGAGCGAAGGCCCCAACCGCCGAGTCGCCTCGATCACGTCCGGCCGCCATCGGTTCCGCAGAAAGTCCCAAGCCGCCGCCACGGACCCATCCGTGGTGCCCAAGGGCTCCATGAACTGCAGGTAAAGGTAGGGCGACAGATCGAAGCGCGGCGCCGGATCAACCTCGAGGGTTGCCGAGCCGCTACTCTCTTCATCGCGGTCCCGTTGGGCCGCCCGCGCCTCCAGCCTACCGAGCGCCGCGGCGGAGCCCAGGACCCCGACGAATCTGCGGCGGCTCAGCCGGTCATCGGTTTTCATCTGGCGCTCATCGTGCTCTGGGGCGCCGTGGCCGGCAACCGTTTTGCGGTGCAACCAGCGTGCAGGCACATGCGCAGGTGCAGACCGCCCTTGCCGGGACCGAAGCGCCCCCGCTAAGCTCTCAGCAGCATCCGATGGACCTCGAGCCCTTGAAGACTGTCCCGTACCAACGCGCGCGGTTCGCAACCCAGTTGCCGGTGGACTTCCTCTACTCGACGGCGCATCACTGGCTGCTCCGGCAGCCGGAGGGGCTGTGGCGTGTGGGCCTAACCAAGTTCGGCACCCGCATGCTGGGTGAGGTGGTGGACCAAGCGTTCCAGGTCGAGCCCGGGGCGACGGTCGCCCCGGGTCAGATCGTCGGCTGGATCGAAGGCTTCAAGACCGTTCTTGACCTGCCCAGTGTCCTCACAGGGACCTTTGCGGGCGGGAACCCGGCCCTGCTGAGCCGAGTGGAGTTGGTGAACGAAGATCCCCACGGGGCGGGTTGGCTCTATCAGGTCGATGGGGCGCCGGATGCCCAGTGTGTCGACGTGGCCGGTTACCGAGCGATCCTCGACCGAACCATCGATCGGCTGCTCGCCCAGAGCGGATGACTCGGCTCGGCCACGGCCACCCAGCTCTTCAAAGGAACTGAAAAGCGCCAATGAATCGGCCCACTCCACACGCTTCGCGAGGGTGGACACGGCGGCCGAGTCCGATTCCGGCAGCCGAGGTCGCGGAGCGTTTGGACTGCGGCGCTTCAGCGCCGCTTTGTGCCGATGCAAGAAGCACCATTAAGAGCATTGACATCCGCGACCCACAGTGGTGTGCGGCCAAAGTGTCATGAAAGCCGGTTCTCCCCCTCCCTTCGCACGCTGTGTGTGTGTGTGTGTGTGTGTGTTGTTGGCCAGTCGGCCAGGGGTGGCGCTTTCAACCCCAAATGACGGTTCTTCCCGCTCCGCCTCGCCGGGTCCCACCGTCAGCGAACGCGTGCTCGAGCGAGGTCCCCACCACCGCCTGATCGAGACCCAGCAGACTATCCTGGACAGGTCCAGCAAAGCCGTCCTCCGGACCGGACGGCACACCGAAGTTCGCAACGGGATGCATTATTGGAAGGACGGAGACTGGATCGATTCCGAGGATCTCGTCGAAGGCTATCCGGGTGGGGCGACCGCCGTCCGTGGGCCTTACAAGGTGATTTTTGCGAACAACCTCAACGACTCGGCGGGCAGCGTCGATTTGTTGACGCCTGACAACCTGCGGTTGCGAATCAAGGTGCGCGGCCTGGTTTGGCGGGACATGGCGACCGGCCAGACCCGCTGGATCGCCCGGGTGCGCGATTGCCAAGGCGTGATCCTGCCGCCGAACCAAGTTCTCTATGAGGCCGCGTTCGAGGGCCTGGCGGCGTCCGTCCGGTACACCTACACGGCCGGTGCCTTCGAACAGGATGTCATTCTCGCCGAGGCGCCCCGGCTACCACGGGGCTTCGCCCAGGAATCGAGCCGCCTCGAGGTGTGGGCGCCGGTCTTCAAGGAATGGCAGCCGGGAGACGGAGGCGGGCTGTTGCTGGAGAGTATTGGCTATGAGGCCTTGCGCGGCTGGCTCGACCGTCTTCCTCCCCGGCAGGCGCAGACTGACGCGGCGCCACCCGAGGGATCGACAGCTTCGGCTGCCCTGCCACCCCAAGGGAGCATGCGGTTGGCGGCCAACACGCCGGCGTTCAGCGGCCGTCTGGTGATCGACTTCATCCTCGTCTTCTCGCAGCAGTACCTCACCTTCCAGACCGATCAAACCTACAAGATCGCTTCCGCCGTCAACATCTCGAAGCGCGCCACCTTTCAGGCGGGGGCGATCGTCAAGTTCACCGATCAAGGTTCGCTGACCATCCAGAGGCGTCTGACCAGCCCGGTCCCACTCACGCCTCGGGCCGTGCTGACGCACTTCGACGACAACTCGATCGGCGAGCCCCTGGGGGACAACCAGGTCACCACTCGCTACCCGTTTGCCCTGCTGTTGGATACGCTCGGGGCCGGGGAGACGATCCAGCGAATGGAAATCCGCTATGCTCAGACCGGCATAGACTTCAACGGCTTCAATAACCCCATTCCGGGCGCTACAGCCTACCGATTCGAGCTCGAGGACCTGCACTGGACAGATCAGGGCTCGTACAGAGTGCGTCCGCTCCGTCGAAGGCGTCCTCCCCATCGCCCTCCGCGCCAAGGCCGAGGGCAAACGCGTCCTCCTCGTCCCCCTGGACAACGCCGCCGAAGCCGCCGTCGTCGCCGGCCTCGAGGTCATCGCCGTCCATAACCTGCGCGAGGCCGTCGCCTATCTCGAAGGCGAGACCCCCATTGCCCCGACGCAGGTCGACGTCAACCGCCTCTTCGAGTTGCCCCTCGACGAAGAACTCGATTTCGCCGATGTCAAAGGCCAGGAATCCGTCAAGCGCGCCCTCGAGATCGCCGCCGCCGGCGGCCATAACGTCCTGCTCATCGGCCCGCCCGGCACCGGCAAATCCATGTGATGACTGCAACGCCCGCATGACCACGCGCGAGCTGCGGCTCCACTGCGCCCTGGACGACGCCACCCTCGAACTCCTCAAGCTGGCCATGAGCGAGCTGCGCCTCAGCGCCCGCGCCTACGATCGCATCCTCAAGGTCGCCCGCACCACTGCCGACCTCAAGGAGTCCGACCGCATTGCCGCCGAGCACGTTTCCGAAGCCGTCCAACTCCGCACCCTCGACCGCCAGTTGTGGGGCTGAAGGAGGGGGAATGGAGAAGGGAAAAGGGAGAAGGGAGAAACACTGCCCCAACGCTCCTCTGCCCCAACACTCCACCACTCCATCACTCCAGCGCCCCATTCCCCAGCGCCCAGAGCGCCAGCCACGCCCTCGCTGGACCTTACAGCAGCGCGCAGGAAAGCGCGTGACCGAGGACAAGCGAGGCTTGGTTTTGGCGCCCGGGTTGGGCTAGAGTGGCCTCGTGAGCGTAATCGAACTCATCAGGCACGTCGCCGCCATCCCGCCGGGGGAAAGAACCCTCTTCGAGCAGCTCCTTCGCGCGATGGAAAGCAGCCACCTCAGTCCCGACCTTGCGAGCCAATCGCCTTGGCCCGACTTCGCCGCACGCCTGCGGAGCATCTATGGCCAGAACCTCGCGCCTGACCTCACACTGCTCGCCTATCGTTTGACCTGGTGAACGCCACGCCATGTTTCGAGTCTATTGCTCCTATAGAACAGTGTAAACCCGACGAACCGTACGACATTTGTTGAAGAGTATGGTGCATTTGTGAGGATATAGTCATGCGTGAAGTAGTTGGAGTGGTAAACCTCAACGAATGTGGGCGGGCCAAGTACATCGTGCACCTCTTGCGTTGTCATGAACCGATGGAGGACCTGGTCTAAGTCAGACTCAAATCGCACCGTAGCCTGAAGACTAACTGTTCGCTGATTTTCACGCTCAGTATCCTCAGGCGGCTGTTCCATGCACCCTGTTAGTATTACACTAGTGACAACCATAACGGACACACTACGGGCCGTTCTAGCTACGTCGGACACCATAGAAAGTCTATCACTCAAACCAGAGCATGCTGACATAATAAGTGTTGGAGTTCATGTTTCGAATCTGAGGGCCTTTGGCCGAATCGTCGATCACTGCGGCGCAGGGCTTACCAATAAGAGTACCTAGAGCCTGTCCCAAACGGGGAAATGGCCGTAAAGAGCCGTCCTGACGGCGCTGCGGCGCAGCTCAAGCGGGGCAAAATCGCCCCGGCAGCCCGGAGAACGCCCGTTATGATGTCTTTCCGCGGCCCGCTCGCCGGCGGGTGAGGGGGGTGGCCGGTTCGGGCCGGACCAGATGTAGCTCGCCGCGGTCCAGCAATTCCCATTGCACC
>VHCO01000020.1 GCA_016871715.1 Verrucomicrobiota bacterium | reverse complement strand
GCCCCTACCTGGGCACCTCCACAGAAGGCGCCATAAGCCAAATTGGATGGCTCACACAAAGTGCAGGTACCCCATCCTACTAAACAAACGCCGCAACAAGACTTGACAGTCCCCATAGCAGGGCGCGCACTCCGCTGCGCGCCGCCAGCCGCGGCAGAGCGATGTGGCCGCAGCGAAGCGGGCGAGACGCCCGCTCTCCGTTGGGGACCCGAATGCCGGTAGCAGGGCGCGCACTCCGCTGCGCGCCGCCAGCCGCGGCAGAGCGATGTGGCCGCAGCGAAGCGGGCGAGACGCCCGCTCTCCGTTGCGGATCCGAATGCCGGTAGGGCGCGCACTCCGCTGCGCGCCGCCAACCGCGGTGGCCGTGGGCGCAGCGAAGCGGGCGAGACGCCCGCTCTCCGTTGCGGATCCGAATGCCGGTAGGGCGCGCACTCCGCTGCGCGCCGGACGATGACCGTCGCTGCAGGCCGTGCTTGGCGGCGTGCTGGGACAGCCCGCCCTACCGCGACTTACAGTCCATCTCAATGACTCAGGTCTGTAGGCACGCCGACAACGCGGTCAGGAACCGCTGGACGTTCGCTGGTTGGCAGGTTTCGCCCATCAAACCGACACGCCAGATCTTGCCCTTGAGTGGGCCCAGACCGGCGCCGATCTCGATCCGGTGCTCGTCCAACAGCCGCCGACGCACCGCGGCCTCCTCGACGCCTTCCGGCACGCTCACGGCGTTAAGCTGCCACAACCGTTCGCGCTCGGGCACGACCAACTCCAGCCCGAGAGCGGCCAGACCGGTCTTCAGCGCCAGATGATTCTCCTGGTGACGGCGCCACCTGGTCTCGAGTCCTTCTGCCAGCACCAACCGGAGGGCTTCGTGGAGCGCGTAGTTCATCGAGATGGGCGCGGTGTGATGATAGACCCGTTCCTGACCCCAATACGAGGCGAGCAGGTTGACGTCCAGATACCAGCTCTGCACCTTGCTCTTCCGTTGCCGGGCCTTCTCGAGCGCGCGCGGCCCAAGCGAAACGGGCGCCAGGCCGGGCGGGCAGCTTAGGCACTTCTGCGTGCCGCTATAGACCGCGTCCACTTGCCAGTCGTCCACCCGCACCGGGCACCCCCCCAGCGACGTGACAGTGTCCAGGACGAACAACGCCCCGGCGGCGTGCGCCAACTTCGCGATGTCCTCGATGGGAGTCCAAGCGCCGGTCGAGGTCTCCGCGTGGACCACAGCAACCAGCTTCGGTCGGCCGCGCTCGATCGCAACCGCGACTGCCTCAGGCTCGATGATCCGGCCCCAAGGTGCCTCGACCTTCACCACGCGCGCGCCGCAGCGCTCGGCCAGGTCGGCCATGCGCGTCCCAAAAACGCCGTTGACGCCGATTACCACCTCGTCTCCAGGCTCGATGAGGTTCACGAAGCAGAACTCCATGCCCGCGCTACCGGTGCCGCTGACCGGGAAGGTCATTTCGTTCCGCGTGAGGAAGACTTGGCGAAGCATGCCCTTGATCTCCTCCATCATCTTCACAAACGCGGGATCGAGGTGCCCCACCAGCGGAGCGGCTTGGGCTGCCAGGACGCTCGGGGCAACGTTGCTCGGCCCCGGCCCCATGAGCAGTCGGGGCGGCGGTTCAAACGCGGGTACGGGCGCGGCTGTTGCTGGCGCTGGTGGTGTTGGTGAAGTCGACATCGACATGGGGCCGGACGATACTCGAGCCCGCAACCGTCGACAATCGTTTTGCCCGCGCGGCTCTGCTGGCTCAGTGTCAACTATAATCAACCCGCTACAAAGAACTAACTCTAGACGAAGCGCCGGCATCTTGCCCGCGGTTCCGGGTTCGCGATTCCGATGCGAATACGCGGGTGTCAACAATTACAAACCAGTCGTATAGAGCCGATCCCAACGGCTCGTGGTCCAGTCAATCCCTCGATCCAGCGGCCTGACGGGTCCGGATCGGATAGGTTTCGGGAGGGAGGGAGGCGCCAGGCGATGGGCGATTGGCGATGGCGATGGCGATTATTGACTGATCGATGCCAGTGGCGGTTGGCGGTTGGGGTGCGTCTGGCCTCGTTAATGTTGGCGGGGAGTGTCAACAATTAAAAACCAGTTATAATGAGTCAATTCCCAAAAACTCCCAAAGGCGGGGCGTGGGCACGTTGCCCGCAGTTCTGGTGTGGAGATGCGAGTGTCAACTATTAAAAACCAGTTACAATGAGTCGGAGTCAGTTGCAGAGTGCCGGCGGTTGAGCGGTTCAGACCGTCCCTTGCGCTAGCTGTTTGACTGTTGACTGGCTAGCGGTCAGGACTGGGCTAGGGGCTAGGGAGGTGTCGGACGATGGGGTGCGAGTCGTGCTGGGAAGACCCAGAAGGCCGCCTTCGAGTTGGCGACGAGGGCGCGAAGGGTGCTGCGGGCGAGAGGTTTACGTTCGAGCAGATGGACCAGGCAAGCATCGGCTGCGGGTTTGAGGTCCGGAGGATAATAGCCGCGTTTGAGGTAGTAGATGGTGCGTTTAAAGGGATCGCCCGTGCGGGTTTGACTGATCTGGGTCTTGGCGTCCACCAGGAACCGCTCGGGTCGGTAACGATAGAGGATCTTGCGGGAGACGTTGTAGATCTCGCAGTTGGTGAAGGGAACCTCGCGGTAGCGGCCTTCGCGGAAACCCGGGAAGATGTCGAATGCGACCCGGACAGCCTCGGCCTGACCGAACGGGGCATGGCCCTTCTCGAGGGAGTAAACGGTGTAGCCAATGACCCGGCCGCGGTCGGCATCGTCGCGCGGGTCATGCACCGTGAGCAGGTGAAAGCCCATGGCGTCTTCGGGGAGGGTCGGGATGACGAGGACCTCGAGGATGCCGCCGCGGGCGAGGGTGGCGAAGCCGTGGCGGGCTTCGGCGAGATGATGTTTCAGGTTGGTCAAGTGCTGGCGGTCGAAGTAGCCCTCCATTTTGGGGGTCGACCACAAGATGCGAGTGAACTGGGCCAACTCGCGTGCGGCATCCGCTTCGCCCAAGGGATGAAGCTTAATGTCTGGTTGGCTGAGCACATCGGCCCGCAGGATGCGGGCGCGCTCCTGGTCCGCCGCGCTGGCGAGGTCGCTCGCCGGCGTCGGTAGGCGATTCGTTCCCGCGGGGTGCTTAGGCACAGGTCAGTTGGGCGAGGGCGCGGGGGTCGCAGGCAGCCAACTGTGGACCGGGCCGCCGTCGGCAATCCAAGCCTCGTCGAAGACGGCGTGGTTGACGATGGTGCGCTCGTGCGAGGTGAAGATCAGGTGGATCCTGCCGTCCTGAGTCTGGACGGCCATCGGGTAGGCGTAATCGTAGGGCCCCTCGGCGATGTTCCGGCGATGCGGGTAGGACCGGTCGCGGTCGGTCGAGAGCGCCACGGTCAGTGGGGTGCGATCGTTCATGTTGTCATTAAAGACCAACAGCAGATGGCCATTGCGCAGCTTGACGAAGTCCACGGCGGCATTGGGGTTACGGAACTGGGTGTTGCGGCCTTGGGTCCAGGTCCAACCGCCGTCGTGGGATTCGGAGCGGATCAGCCAGCCTTGGGTGGTGGGCTCGAAGTTGCCACCCCGCCGGACATAGGCCACCAGGCGGTTGGGTTCGAGTTCGATGGGTACAGGCTGGATGTTGCCGGTGGCGGACCGAATCCGGCCGGTCGGCTTCCAGGTTTTCTGGCGGACATCGTAACGGAGGAACAGACCGGCGCTGTCTGGGGCGGTGAACTCGGTGTCGTGACCGGTCTCGTGGTACAGGGGCAGGAGGTAATCGCCTTGGTGCAACACGATGGGCCGGTTGCACACCATCATCCCTTCGTCGCTGACCAAAGGGAAGGCATCGGACCATGTGTGGGCGTGGTCGCGCGAGATCTTCGCCTGGACACGCGACGTAGACCAAGTCTCGCCATACCGCACGATATAGAAGAGCCAGACCAAGCCGTCGGGTGCTTGCCACACGACGGCGTTACCCAACGAGCGGAAGGGGTCCTGCGCGATGGGTTGGGGCGGCGTCCAGCGTTGGCTCCCGGCCTCGAGCCGGCTGGCGAACACACCCGTATCCTGGGCGTACTCGCCCTCGCCTCCGTAATAAACGACGTACAGGTCACCGTTGGCCAGGGCCTCGATTCGCGCCGGGTGCTTGTACGGGCCGGTCTTGACCTCGGGGCCGAACAAGCGCTCGACACGCAGTTCGCCGGCTGCGAGCACGCAGCCGGCGTAGACGGTGAGCCCGAGGTACTGCCCGAGCCGATGTGAGCGATGGCATCGCGCTAGGCCGCCGAACGGGCGCAACGACGGGGGTAGGCTGGACTTGAACATGGCTTGCTCTTAGCGGGGCGACGCAGACCAGCGCAAGCCAATTCCGCAGCCAATTCCGGGCCGATTCCGCAGCCGTCCGGGTTGGCCGGCGAGGGGTCAACTGCACGCCTGCCCGAGCAGGGGCGGCATGGGGCAATCCAGGGCTTCGGCGATGGCGCGCAGGAGCTCGCCTTCACGAGCCTGGATTTGGCCGTCGACCATCACCGTGTGGGCGCAGGCGGAGAGCAGGCGGCGTTTGAGGGCCGGAGCGACCTGGTTGAGGCGGTCGAGGGCGGTATCCACTGCAGGCAGGTTGCACTGCTCCCACGCGAGCAGTTCAAGGGTTACCTCGTTTTCCGCCAGGAGTTGTGCTCCGGCCCGGAAGGCAGCGCGCATCGACTCGCGTTGGCTCTGCCCCAGATGGGCGAGCGCCGAGAGCAGGACGGCGCATTCGCGGGCTAGGGGGGCGAGGCGGTAGTATTGGATGACAGGCCGGCGCGGTTGCTCGAAGTGGGCGGCCAAGTGCCGCCGCAGGAGTTTCTGGAGCGTGTACTCGAAGAGATCGATCTGGCGATCGGCCTCGATCAGCGCCTGGAGGGTTTGGGTGAACCGCGCGTAATCCTCGCGGGTGAGATGGCGGAGGGCGGGCAGGGCGAGGTCCACCGCAAGCAAGCGATCGGCGGCCGCCAGCGAGTGCGCTAGTGGGGAGAGGCGCTCGACCTCGGCACGCGGCGCGGCACCGGCGATATGGCTGACTCGATCGAGTTGGGCTTGTCGCGTGGGTTCGTCGCTAGCGAGCAGTAAGGCGCAGACCACCCCGGTCGCGCCTGCAGGTTGGTGCAAGGCCGCCGTCAGCTCACGCGGCAAGGCGTCGCGGAAGGCGGCCGCTTGGCTCAGGTGCTCCGCCGTGGGGCGGCCGACCTGGGCCACGAAGGCCGCCGCGGGCACGCCGACGGGTGTTGGGCTCGCGGGCGCGGCCCGGCGCGTGCCGGTGAGCGTGGTGCGCGGGGTATCCTCGGCGGCCGTCTTGGACAGGGTCACTCGGGGGAATTTGCCGTCGAAGGAGGGCTCGATGGCTCGAATGCGCTGCGCGAGGGGTGGATGGGTCGAGAAGAGGTTCAGCCAGCTTTGGCGCAGGCCGTTGCCGAAGAACAAGTGGCTCGCTTCCTCGGCTTGAGCGGCCTGTAGGCGGGCGCCGGCGGGCCAACCGCCGATCTTCTTGAGCGCGCCGGCAATCCCCGCGGGGTTCCGCGTGAACTGGACGGCGGCGGCGTCGGCGAGGAACTCGCGTTGGCGGGACACGGCGCTCTTGATGAGCTTGCCGAAGAAGACGCCGATCGAGCCGATCAATACCAAGCCCACGCCCAAGACAGGGAGCGGGTTCTTCCGGCCGCGGGTGTGGAGGAGGATGCGGCCGAGGATGGCCAGGCAGAGAATCCCGTACAAGATGCCGATGAGCCGCAGGTTCAGGCGCATGTCGCCGTTGAGGAGATGGCTGAATTCGTGGGCGATGACCCCTTGGAGTTCGTCGCGGGTCAGGTGGGCGAGACAACCGCGCGTGACGGCCACCACGGCGTCACTGGTGGTGTGTCCGGCGGCGAAGGCATTGATAGCGTTTTCTTGCGGCAGCACATAGATGCCAGGCACTGGGACGCCCGAAGCCAGGGCCATTTCCTCGACCACATTGCGCAGGCGCCGCTCGGCGGGGTCGCGCGGTTCGGGTTCGACCTCGACGCCGCCCAGGGACCGGGCGACGCTCGCGCCGCCGGCGGCCAGTTGCTGGAGCCGGTAGAGGCTGCCGAGGGCGATCACCGCGGCGCCGGCCGCGGTCACGTAGAGCACCAGGTCGGGTTGCCAGAGCCAGGCCAGGGTCGTCCATGGTTCGGCGCGCGGGCGGAGGAACAGGAGGGCGACCACCAGATAGACAGCGGCCAGAATCCCTGCCACCGCCAGGACAAAGTAGACGATCAAGAGCCGGGTCTTGGTGTGAGCTCTTTGTTGACTTTGGAAGAAGTCCATGCGTCGAGGTGTTGGCGGATCGGCCTGGGCGTGCCCCGGGCGGAGGCGCCTCAGCGCTTGGGCTCAGCTCAGGAGAAGGAGACCTTGGGCGCTTGGCGTTCGGCGGCGCTTTCGACGGCGAACAACTCCGCGCGCGGGAAGTTAAAGGCGCCGGCGACTATGTTGTTGGGAAAGACTTCGCGAGCGGTGTTGAAGGTCATGACGGCGTCGTTGTAAGCCTGACGCGAGAAGGCGACCTTGTTTTCGGTCGAGGTCAACTCCTCCATCAACTGACTCATGGTTTGGTTCGCCTTGAGGTCGGGGTACGCCTCGGCCAGGGCAAAGAACTTGCCGAGTGTGCCGGTGAGCGCGGCTTCCGCGCCGGAGAGACTCTGCATAGCGGCGGGGTCGCCGGGGCGTGCGGCGGCAGTTTGGCGGGCTTGGGCGGCCTGGTTGCGGGCCTCGATGACGGCTTGGAGGGTGGCTCGTTCGTGTTGGAGGTAGCCTTTGGCGGTCTCGACCAGGTTGGGGATGAGGTCGTGTCGCCGTTTGAGTTGGACGTCGATTTGGGCGTAGGCGTTTTGGAAGCGGTTGCGCAGGCTGACGAGTTTGTTGTAGGTGCCGATCAGGAACAGGACGATCAACACGCCCAGCGCGCCTAAGACAATCAGTGTGGTGGTCAACATAAGCGATTTCTGGTTAGGGAAAGTCGGCCCGCGTCAACCTGGGCGAGACTTGCCGGTGATCGGTTGCTGCACGGGCGCGATCTTGCCAGAGCCTCTCGCGGGTGAGAAGTACAGTTCGTGGTGGCCATTGTAACCCGAGTCCCTGGCGAGGTGGTGCGCGGACGGTCACGTCAACCCCGCGGTCGGGTCCTTTGCATGAACCGGCCGAACCGCCGACTTTCCGGTTGGCCCCACGCCGGTTAGAAAACCGGGGCTACAGGTTCATGGCCCCGATGCGCGCGCCAAAGCGGGTGGAAGCTACCGATGGCTGCGTGGCGGTAGGGCGAGGCTCCTGCCGGGCCACGGCGCGCAGCGGAGTGCGCGCCCTACCTTGCGGCCGACTGGTCGACCAACTCGGCGACTCAGGTGCGGCGTTCGCCGCCGAGGGGGCCAAGCCAGCGCAACTGCATGACGGGTTCGCCCGCGGCCCGCGACCGTTCGAGGTCCACGTCGAACTCAGCCACCCAATCGTTGTGTTCGGCGGGATCGACGAGCATCTGTTGGACCCGCCAGGTCCGCTGGTCGGTGGCTGGAATGACGTAGGTGTGGCGCGCGTTGCGGGCGTTAGGATCCAAGCAGAGGCGCTCGTGCTCGACGGAGTAGGCCTTGATCGCTGCGCCTAGGCGATCCGTTGTCCAGGGGGATTCGTCTGGCCTGGCGGCTTCGGTGGGGATCGGGTCGGTCGAGGCTGCGGTTGCGGCCGGCGCTGGGGGTGCACCGGGCACTGGGTCTTGGACGAGGGCCAGAGCGCCCTCGAGGTCGCCGATCACCAGGCCTCGGAGAAAACTGAAGATGCGATGGCGAATCGCCGCGGTGAACGCCCGGGTATCGCGGGTGAGGTCTGGGGCGGCGGTCTCGGCGCCCGGCGGGCGCGTTTCCTGGGTCTCCGCCGGTCGCTCGCTGGGTGCGCGCAGCTTCTCCCACTCTTCGAGCAGGCTCGAATCGACCTGCCGAATCATGGTGCCGAGGTAGAGCTCGATTTCCTGAGCGGTCTCGTTTTTGGCGGTGTCGGGGACGGTTTGGGTGAGGACTTTGAAGACGCTGTTCAGGTGCCGCAGCAGCAGGCCTTCGGAACGTTGAAGCTCGTAATCCCGGACATAATCCGCAAAGGAGCGGTAGTTCTCGAACATCTCTCTCGCGATGGACTTGGGGCGGATGTTTTCCTGGCCGACCCAGGGGTGTTTGTCGGCGAAGGCGTTGAAGGTCGAGTAAATGAAGTCGCGGTTCGGTTTGGGGTATTCGAGTTTCTCGAGTTCTTCCATGCGCTGGTCGTAATCGAGCCCCTCGGCCTTCATCGCGGCTACGGCTTGGCCTTTAAGCTTGTCCAATTGCCGGCGGAGGATGAGGTCGGGATCTTCGAGGATGGCCTCGACCAGGCTCAGGAGCACCAGGGGGTACTCGGCCTGCTGCGGGTCTAGCAAAGGGAGTGTCTCGAGCAGGTAGAGGGACAGCGTCTGGTCCATCGAGAAGTCGTCCTGGAGCTCGACATTGACTCGGAGCTTGGCGCGCGCGCGGGGACCGGCAGGCGGTTGCGGCGTGGGTGTTGCGGGGTGGGCCCCGTCCTCTGCGCTGGGGGTGGCGGGCTGGGGCGGGACTAGTTCGATGATCCGGCGGTCGAGCAGCGCGCGGAACAATTGCCAGGCGCGGCGGCGGTGGGCCTGTTTGGCTTTAGGCGATTCGTGGCTGGCCCGGATGAGGTTGCGCAAGGCGCGGCAGCCGTCGCCGGGTCGACTGAGCACGTTCAAGAGCAGGCCATGCGACACCAGGAAGCGCGAGGTGAGGCGTTCGGGCGGCGCGGCCATCAGGCGCTGGAAGGTCTTGAGGTCCCAGTTCACGAAGTTGTGTTCAGGCGGTTTGCGTTTGACGAACTTCTTACCTTTTTCTGCCGCTTTCTCTTCGAGTTTGAGGTTCTCGATGACGTGTTCGGGGGCCTGCGCGACGACCCAACCGCGCTCGTCAAAGCCCTTGCGGCCGGCGCGGCCGGCGATCTGGTGGAAGTCACGAGCGCTCAGGATGCCGGTTTTTTGTCCATCGAACTTGCATAAACGCGTGAACAGGACGGTGCGGATGGGGACGTTGATACCCACGCCCAAGGTGTCGGTGCCGCAGATGATTTTGAGCAGGCCTTGCTGGGCAAGTTGCTCGACCAACACCCGGTATTTGGGGAGCAAGCCGGCGTGGTGCAACCCGATGCCATGCTTGAGCCACTTGCGGATCTCCGGGCCGTAGGGGCTGCTGAACTTGAAGCCCTCGAGGGCGCTGGCCAGGGCGTGCTTTTCCTCGCGGGTGCAGACGTTGAGGCTGGTGAAGTCCTGGGCGCTCTGGGCGGCCTCGAGTTGGGTGAAGTGGACCACATAGACCGGCACGCGGTTTTGCGTCACCAGGTTTTCGAGCGTCTGCGCCAAGGACGTTTCCGCGTACGAATACTCGAGGGGAACCGGCCGGGCAACCGAAGCCACGGTGGCGGTGGGCCGGCCGTTGAGCCGGGAGAGTTCTTCGGCGAAGAAGCTCGTGTCGCCGAGGGTGGCGGACATGAGCAGGAAGCGCGCCTGGGGCAGGGTGAGCAGGGGGACCTGCCAAGCCACGCCGCGGTCGCGATCGGCATACCAGTGGAACTCGTCCATCACGATGTCGCGCACTGCCGCGTCGGCGCCCTCGCGCAGGGCGATGTTGGCCAAGATCTCGGCCGTGCAACAGAGGATGGGTGCATCCCGGTTGACGGAGGCATCGCCCGTGCTCAGGCCCACGTTGTCCGGCCCGAACTCGCGGCAGAGCGCCAGCCACTTCTCGTTCACCAGGGCCTTGATGGGACAGGTGTAGATCGAACGCCGCCCGCGCGCCAGGGCCGCAAAGTGGAGCGCTGCGGCCACGAGGGATTTGCCCGAGCCGGTGGGGGTATTGAGGATGACGTTCTTCTCGTCGAGCAGTTCGAGGATGGCCTCCTCTTGGGCGGGATAAAGCGTCAGGTGCCGGCTGGCGGCATAGTCGAGGAATTGCGCCAAGAGCAGATCGGGCTCGATGCGCTCGTGCCGCGGCAAGAGATCATACAGTGTCGTGGCCATGACCGCCGGTGACATTACCAGGTGGCCCGGGCGACGGCCAGCGATCCGCTGCTGCCGGCGATGCGGCGCTTGGTCACCGAGCCTGGAACGCGCCGCCCGCACCCGACCCGGCGCGACCCAGGCCCGACTGCGGAACTGTCCTTAGAGCCAGGTGCCCTTTTGGGCTTTCAGGGCGTCGAAGATGAACTGGACGGCAATGGCGGCCAGCAACAGGCCCATGATGCGCGTCACCAGTCGCAGCGCGATTGGGCTGAGCCACTTCGCCCCGTGCGCCGAGAGTCGGAAGATGCCGTAACTGGCGGCCGCCACGGCCAGAATCGAGAGGAGCAGGCCGATCTGTTTGCCCAGGTCGCCCACGGCCTGGTTGCGGAGCAGGATAGCGGTCGTGATGGCGCCCGGCCCGGCCAGCATGGGAATGGCCAGGGGCGTGATGGCGATGTCTTCCTTGATCGCGCCGGCATAGGTTTCCTCGGTGGTCTCCTGCACGCGCGACCGCTGCGCGCGGAGCATGTCCAGCGCGACCAACAGCAGCACGATACTGCCGGCGATCTGGAAGGCTGGCAGCGTGATGCCTAGCAGCCGAAAGATCAGGTTCCCCGACCAGGCGAACACCACGAGCATTCCCGCGGCGACGAGGCAGGCGAGCCGTGCCATCTTGATGCGCGCCTCGGGAGTGTCGTTGGGTGTCATGGCCAGAAAGGCCGGCACCGTCGCGATCGGGTCGACGATCACGAACAACGAACTGACTGCCAGGAGCGTATACTCGAGCATGGTCAGACCTGGCACGGCACCAGGATCGCGTCGCGCATGCCGTGGATGATCTTCTTGTCCGCGGGACAGAGGGTTGCCAAGACACCCCCCAGCCGCGCCCGCGCCGCGTCGCCATCCCCCACCACAAAGTAATACGGACACAACCGCACGCGCGCCGTCATCGCGACGGCCTGGTCGCGCGCGAAATCGTACCAAGCCGACGTCACCACGCGGGGCCGGTGGTAGCGTTGGAGGACCCACGGGTTGCGCGCGGAACCAGCTAAGGCCGCGTCGACCGCCGCGCTCCAGTCGCCCGCCGAGAGGTCGCTGCCCAGCGCCACGCTGCGGGCGCCCCAGGCCGAGTCGGCGAAGCCCGAGACTTTCAGGATGAGATTGCGCTCGCGCTGGGAGAGCGTCTTGAGCTGTTGCCAATCGGTCAAGCCCAACTCGGGAATCGATGCCTGCGGCGGCAGCGGCGCCGGATCCACCACCCACGTGTACGGTACATGTTCGAGCAGTCGGCGGAAGAAAGCCGCGCCCAGCTCTTGCCGCCAGAAACTCTGCAGGTTCCGATTCCAGAGCAGGGCCAAGAGCAGCTTCTCCTCGAAGACCGGTTTGGGCGGCGGCGTCAGGCGCCACCGCCGCGCCACCGCCCCCGCGAAGAGCGGCGCGGCGCAGGGCACATTGGCCAGGTCGAACAACTCGAAGAACCGATAGACGGCATCGCCGTCGGCAAAGCCCGCGAAGTTGGCGGTGCGCACGTGGAATCTGGGCCCGAGTTGCTCGGCTAACCAGAGCATCTCGGGGCGATAGGCGCGCGCCTCCTCAGAGACCACGATGTGCACGCGCGGCGCTTCCCCGAAGATGGCGGCGAAACCGTCGAGCATGCCCGCATCGCCGCCCAACGGGCCGCCGCCCCCAACTGGCTCGCCCAGGTCGACGACCTCCGCCCGCCGCATTCCCGGCCCGGCGTTCTGTGCGTAGGCACGGTTGAGCCAGGCGGTGAGTCCGATGCCGCCAGGCACCGCGTCCAGTTCCGTGATGCTCCAGCCGTCTTCGGTCAAGAGGATGTCGGGTCGGATGACTCGCGGGAGTTCGTGTTTGAAGGTCTGATGGCGTTCGAGTTCGATCAGTTCAGGCGGCTTGCCGCGGTCCAGCCACTCCGCCACCCAGCCGGGTTGGCGGCCTGCCACGCTCAGCCGGTACAACAAGTTGACCGCGCGATTGAATTGGAGCAGCGCGCGGCCGAGGCTCTCGAGTTCGGCCGCCAGTTCCTCCCCTAACGGGAACGGCCCTAGCCCGATGCGCCAGGCCTGCTCGGCAAACAGTCCGCCTGGGGGCAACGCCGCCCGAATCGTGGCGGCCGTCGCGCCCGGCTCGGCGCTCTGCGCCCACTCATGTTGCGCCGCTGCGCGCACGCCCCGACTCTGGCGCAGGGCGGTGGCTCTGACAAGCGTTCTGGCGGCTTGGGCGCGCCCCGATCGCGCTCGCCCTCAGCGCCGCACCTGGCCGGTGCCCAAGCCCAGCCATTTATAGCTGGTCAACTCTTCGAGGCCCATCGGACCACGCGCGCCAATCTTGTCGGTGCTGATGCCGATCTCCGCGCCCAGGCCGAACTCGCCGCCGTCGGTGAACCGGGTCGAGGCATTCCAATAGACCGCGGCAGAGTCCACCTCAGCCAGAAACCGGCGCGCCCGCGATTCGTCTTGGGTGACGATGCTGTCCGAGTGGGCGGAGCCGTACTGGTTAATGTGGTCGATGGCCTCGCCCAGGCCCGCGACGAGGCGCACGTTGAGAATGAGGTCGTTGTACTCGGTGTAATAGTCCTGCTCGGTCGCCTCCCGCAGGTCGGGCGCGGGATCGAGGGCGGCCCGCTCGACGATCGCTCGCGCGGCGGCGTCGACTCGCAACTGCACGCGTTGGGCGGTCAACGCGCGGGCGACGACCGGCACGAACCCGTCCGCCAGCGCGCGATCGATGAGGAGCGTTTCCATGGCGTTGCAGACGGCCGGTCGCTGGCACTTGGCGTTGAGCACAATGGCCTCTGCCATGCCCAAGTCCGCCGCCGCATCGACGAACACGTGGCAGACGCCCTTGTAATGCTTGATCACCGGCACCTTCGAGCACTCCGCCACGGCCCGGATCAGGCCTTCGCCCCCCCGGGGCATGCACAGATCCACGTACTGGGTGAGCGCGAGGAGTTCCCGGATCGCCTCGCGCTCGGGAGTCTGCACCAACTGAATCGCGTGTGCCGGGAATCCCGCCAACTGCGCCCGCCCTGCCTCGACCAAGATCGAAGCGATGAGCCGGTTCGAGTGCAAGGCCTCCTTGCCCCCGCGCAAAATGGCGGCGTTGCCCGACTTGAAGCACAGCCCCGCCGCGTCTGCCGTCACGTTCGGGCGCGACTCGTAGATGATCACGATCACCCCGATCGGGGTCGTCACCTTCTGCAATCGTAAGCCGTTGGGCCGAACCCGTTCCTCGAGCTGGCGCCCGACCGGATCCGGCAAGGCGGCCACCTCCCGCAAGCCCCGCGCCATCCCGGCAATCCGTTTCCCGTCCAGCTTGAGCCGGTCCAGCATCGCCGTGGAAAGCCCCGCCCGTCCCCCGGCCTCGAGGTCGAGCGCGTTGGCGGCCTCGAGCTCGGGCGCGCGGCGTTCGAGCGCTTCCGCCATGGCCAACAAACATCCGTCTTTCTCCGCGCGGCTGAGGCGAGCCAAGTCGCGCGCAGCCGACTTCGCTTGCCGCGCCAATTCCGTCATCTGCTCGGTCAGACTCATTGTCATGGCCGGCAACCTACGGCAGGCGCCTTGGCTTGGAAACGTGAAAGGTGCCCGGCCCCGGCCCCAGGCCCAGGGACTGGAATGGTCCCAGAGGCGGGTAAGGTCGGCGGGCCGGCGCAGGAACTGAACAGAACTGCACTGGCGCGAGTCCCGCGAAGCGCTGGTCCTGGCGTCGGAACCTATGGCACGAAGGAGGTTGCGTAGGAGTTAACTGGCAACCGCGTGAGCGAGGAGCGGCAGCAGTTCGTAGCGCAGGTTTCTGACCTGCTGTATCGCCGATTTCCAATCGGCAGCGTGTTCGCAGTGGGGGCGCGCCTGGCAGGTTAGAAATCTGCGATACGGCAGGACGCAATCCTGCGCTACCCGATGCGGCCGTGGGCTGGCCGGGATGGATAGGGGCCTCAACCGGGCGGACGGGAGCGAGCAACCTCCTCAAGGAGGCGCTAGCCCTCTGGGGCTCGGCGCGGGGCGGAACTACGGGCAAACTGGCGCTCGACGCTACGTTGGTTCTGTGCACCGGGGCAAGCGGCGCTTTGGCCGGAGCTACCGGGCCTTGTGGGTTGGAGGCATACTGGGATGCCGGCCAGGGCAAGAGCGGACTCGCCAACGTCGACCGGTTGTGCTAGTCTGCGACGCATTCGACTCCCCGCTTCATGGTGGGAGCGGGCCGTTGCGGCATGATTACGGATGTCAAAGCGCTGGTGCAGCAGCAGCTCGAGGGGCTCGGGCGCTACGGGTTGCTGTGCTACGAGGCGTTGGGCTCGGCAGTGCGGCGCCGGCCGGCGTTTGGGGATTTGCTTTACCAGTTGTACTTCGTGGGGGTGAAGTCGCAGTCGGTGGTGCTGGTGACCGGCGCGTTCACGGGCATGGTGCTCTGCGCCCAGACCTACTTTCAGTTCCATAAGGTCAAGATGGACACGGCCACGCTGGCGGTGGTGAGTGTGTCGATGGGGAGCGAGCTGGGGCCGGTGTTGACGGCGCTGATGGTGGCGGGGCGGGTGGGGGCGGCGATGGCAGCCGAGCTGGGGACGATGCGGGTGACCGAGCAGATTGACGCCTTACGGACGCTGGCGGCGCATCCGGTGGATTACTTGTTGGTGCCGCGGTTGCTGGCGACGATGATTGCGCTGCCGCTGCTGACGGTCGAGTCGATTGCGATTGGGATCGGGGCGGCCTACGCGGTGGGGGTGGGATTGCTGGGGATCGATGCGGCCTATTCGTGGCACAACATGGTCCGGTACACCGAGGTGACGGACATCTCGATTGGGCTGACCAAGTCGTTCGTTTTCGGGGCCATTGTGGCTACGATCAGTTGTTACAAGGGGATGAACTGCCGCGAAGGGGCCGAAGGCGTAGGCCGGGCCACCACCGAGGCGGTCGTTTATGCTTCGATCACGATTCTGATCAGCAATTTCTTTCTGACGATGTTCCTGAGCCAATTGGCCTATGCCACCGGCTATTGAAGTCCAAGCGCTGGCCAAGAGCTTCGGCGCGCAGCGAGTGCTGGCCGGGGTGGATTTGAGCATCGAGGCTGGGGAATCGGTGGTCATTATCGGCCGGAGCGGTTGTGGGAAGAGCATCCTGCTGAAGCATCTGATCGGCTTGATGAGCCCCGATGCGGGCGCGGTGCGGATCGAAGGAGTGGACATTGCGCGGTTGAACGAGCGCGCGTTACTCGAGGTCCGGCGGAAGTTCGGCATGCTGTTTCAGAGCGCGGCGTTGTTCGACTCGATGACCGTCGCGGAGAATGTCGGCTTTGGCTTGCGGCGCGAGCCGGGGCTGAGCGCGGCGGAACGGGCGCGGCGGGTGGACGAAGCCTTGGCGTTGGTGGACCTGCGGGGCACGCAGGGCAAGAAGCCGGCGGAACTCTCGGGCGGCATGCGCAAGCGGGTGGGGTTGGCCCGGGCGATCGTTTACCGGCCGGGGATCGTGCTGTATGACGAACCGACGACGGGGTTGGATCCGATTGTGGCCGACAGCATCGATCAGTTGATCGTTCGGGTGCGCGACCAGTTGCGCGTGACCTCGGTGGTGGTGACGCATGACATGCGGAGTGTGCAGCGGGTGGGGCAGCGCATTCTGCTGCTGCACCAGGGTCGCATCTACACCAGCGGGACGCCGGAGACGATCTTCAATTCGACGGACCCGGTGGTGCACCGGTTCGTCCATGGGATCTCGGATCCGAAGGAAATCCAGATATGAGCGCCAAGCGCCTCGAGTGGAAGGTAGGGTTGTTTGTGTTCATTGCGCTGGTTTTGGCGGCGGCGTTGCTCATTCAGTTCAGCAAGGGCGCCTCCTGGTTCAAGCCGAGCTACGAGCTGCTGCTGAAGACGCGCAATGTGGGCGGGATCAAGCGGGGCGCGGCGGTGTTGATGGCGGGGGTGCAGGTGGGCAGCGTGCAGCAGAGCGAGCTGACGCCGAGCGGGCGCGAGGTGATCGTCCATTTGCGCATCTCGCGCGATTTCGTCATCCACCGCGACGCCACCTTCGCCATCGAGCAGGCCGGGTTCTTGGGGGACCAATATGTGTCCATCATGCCGGGCGACAACAAGGGTCCGCGCCTGGAGCACAAGGCGATCGTGGCGTGCGAGGAGCCGTTCAACTTGCAGGAGGCGGCGCGGGCGGCGACCGGGTTCCTGAACCGGGTGGATGAGACCGCCGCCCAGCTCAACCAAGCGGTGGTGCGGTTGGACCGGACGCTGCTGTCGGAGGAGAACTTGGTGAATTTGACCAACACCTTTGCCAACTTCCGCCGGTTATCCGAGCGGGCCCTGCGCACGGTGGAGGACGTGGGCGGGGTGGTGACCGATTTGCATGGGTTGGTTGTGGACAACGCGGCTGGGGTGGGCGCTGGCATCAGCAACTTGGTGGGCTTTTCGGAACAGCTCAACCGGTTGGCGGCCGATCTGCAAGCGACCCTGCAGACCAATCGCGGCCAACTCGGCGCCGCCTTGGACCAGATCGAGGAAGCCACCGAGCGAGTGAACGGTCTGTTGCGCGATCTGCAGTCGGGGCGCGGCTTGGCCGGCGGCCTGTTGCAGGACGACCAACTCCGCGCCCAAATGCAGCTCACGCTCAGCAACCTGGCCGTGGTTAGCAGCAACCTGGCCCGCTTCGGTCTCTTGTACAAACCCAAGCCCACCACCGCCACCCCGCGCCGTCCGTCGCCCTTATTTCCGGAACGGCGCCTTTGAGTCATGTCCCTGTGGATCATTCGGCTGTTGTTCTTGGCGCTGTGCACGCTCGGCGGCTACGCGGTGAGCGAGGTGCAGCCGGATTTGTTTGGCGCGTGGCAGTGGGGCGCCTTGGCCGGGTTCGGCTTCGGGGGGTTGATGATCGCTTTCGATGAGATGCTCAAGGGTTTCTCGCTGCGGGCCTTTTCCGCCGCCACCTTTGGTTTGTTCCTCGGGACGGCGATTGCGTGGATGGTGGATCGGTCGGGCCTGTTCGATCATGTCGAGGAAGAGCGGGTGCGGTGGTTGATTCGGCTGGCGCTGTTCTTGGGCTTTGGCTACATCGGGATGGTCTTGGCGATGCGGAGCAACAAGGAGGATTTCTCACTGATCATTCCCTATGTGCGCTTCGCGTCGCAGACCAAGCCCGAGAACCTGTTGCTGTTGGACACCAGCGTCATCATCGATGGCCGGATCGCCGACCTGATCGAGAGCCGGTTCCTCGAGGGTGTGGTGGTGGTGCCGCGGTTCGTGCTCAAGGAACTCCAGCAAATCGCCGACTCGAGCGATCCGGCGCGCCGGGCTCGAGGGCGGCGCGGGCTCGAGCTGCTCAACCGGCTGCAGCGGCACCCGCGCTCCGAGGTGAAGATCCACGAGGGCGACTTTCCCGATGAAGCTACCGTCGATGGCAAGCTGGTCCGGTTGGCGCGCGTGTTGGGGGCCAAGCTATTCACCAACGACTTCAACCTCGGCAAGATCGCCGAGCTCCAGTCGGTGCCGTGCGTCAACCTGACCGAGTTGGCGCGGCACTTGAAGCCGGCGATCTTGCCGGGCGACACCGTCACGGTGAAGGTGGTGCGGGAAGGGCGCGACAAAGGTCAGGGGGTGGGCTACCTCGGGGACGGCACGATGGTGGTGGTGAATCATGGCCAGAGCCTGATCGGCCGCGAAGCGGAGGTGCAGGTGATGAGCCTGCACCAGACGGGGGCTGGGATCATCGTGTTTGCCGAACCCAAACCGCTCGCGCCCGCCGCCCGCGCGTGACGCGCGGGGCGAGGTGGCCTGAGCCGCTGGGGAGAGGCGGCCGTCCGCGCTCGTCCCTCGCTGAGGATTGGCGGCGGGGTCGGTCGGCCCAGGTTGGGCTCGACGGGGGCGGCCGGGTTCGGCATTGTGCGTCATGCGACTGATCACGGTGCTAACCACGTTCAACCCGGCCGAGGCGCAACTGGTGCGCTCGCGACTCGAGGCGGCGAGCATTCCGGCGGTGGTCACCCACGAGACCTCCGCGTTGAGTATCGAGGGCTACGCAATGGCGGCGGGCGGCGTAAAGGTGCAGGTGGCGGAGGACCGGGCCGAGGACGCGAAGGCGCTGCTCGCCGATCGCGGCGAGGCGGGCGCATGAACCCGCGCCAGCGTCAAGCCTTGCGCCGCCTCGAGCGCGCGCTCCCGGCGGGCGAACTCAGGTGGGACCAGGCCACGCGTGAGCAGCATGCGCGCGACAAATGGTTCGCCGAGCGCCTGCCGGACGCGGTGGCCTTGCCGCGCTCGACGGCCTCGGTAGCCCGCTTGTTGGCGGCGGCTCACGCCCACCGGATTCCGGTGACTGCGCGCGGCGCGGGGCACGGTTACGTGGGCGGTTGCGTGCCGGTGCGGGGCGGCGTGGTGTTGTCGTTAGCCCGGATGAATCGGATTCGGGAGATTCACGCGGGGGACTTTGTGGCGGTGGTGCAGGCGGGGGTGATCACGCAACGGTTGCAGGCGGCGGTCGAGGCCCGAGGGCTGTTTTATCCTCCGGACCCGGCCAGCCGCGGGGACTCGACTGTGGGGGGCAACATTGTGACCAACGCCGGCGGGCCGCGCTGTCTCAAGTACGGGGTGACGCGCGATTACCTGTTGGGGAGCGAGGTGGTGTTGGCGGATGGCACCGTGCTCGAGTTGGGGAGTCGCACCCACAAGAACAAGACCGGGTTCGACCTCAACCGGTTGTTTGTGGGCTCGGAAGGTTTGCTGGGGGTGGTGACGGAGGCCACGCTCAAGTTATTGCCGCTGCCCCCTGAGCGGGCCTGTCTGGCGGTGGGCTTGTCGAGCTCGGCCGACGCGGCGCGGGCGATTGAGTCCATCTTCGCCGCCGGTTTTCTCCCTTGCGCCCTCGAGGTGGCGGACGCGTTCACGCTGGCGGCGGCGCAGCAACGCACGGGGAGTCGGCGGTTGGCCGGCTGCCAGGCGCATATCATCGTTGAGATCGACGGCCAGCGGGAGTCGGTGCGGCGGGAGCTGCGGTTACTCGAGCGCGCGGTGCGCCGGGTCCCGGTACGGTTTGTCGAGCGCGGGCTGGGCGCGGCGGCCTGCGAGCAGTTATGGCAGTTGCGTCGCGAGTTTTCCTACGCGCTGCGTGACACGGGCCTCACCAAACTCAACGAAGACGTGGCGGTGCCGCGCAGTCGGTTGGAGGACTTGTTCGCCTTCGCGGCGCGGCTGCAGCGGCGCCATGGGTTACAGGTTGCCTGCTTCGGCCACGCCGGCGATGGCAACATCCATGTGAATGTCATGGTCGACTTCACCCAGCCTGGCGCGCGCGCGCGGAGCGAAGCGGCGCTCGACGACCTGTTCCGGCAGGTGTTGGCCTGGGGCGGCGTGATCACGGGTGAACACGGGGTGGGCTTGGCCAAGCGACGGTGGTGGCCCCAAGCCGTTTCGCCGAGCGTGCAGGCTTTGCACCGCAAGCTCAAGCGCGCCTTGGATCCGCGCGGGATCCTGAACCCAGGCAAGTTTGTCTAAACCGCAACCCTTCCGCCGGAGTTCAGCTCCGCGGTCAGCGGTCGAGCGGATCTAGCTACCCTTGAGGCTGGTGCCGCCGGCAGCCTTGATGCGGGCCCATCTCTCTTTGACGGCTGCGCGCAGGCGACGGCGGGCGGCAGGGGTGAACTTGCGTTTGCGCTTGGGCACGGCGGCGGCGGCGGCGGCGCCGCGCCGGCTTTTCTGCTTCGCCCAACGCGCGCGTTGGGCCGCGGAGATGCGGGCGCGCGCTGCCTTCGACATGGTGCGTTTGCGTTTCGGGGTGGTGGCGGTGGCGGCCGCGGCGGCGGTGGTGGTGGCGGCCGCGGGGGCACCCAAGAGGGCTGCGAGCTCGGACTCGAGAGTCTCGATTCGCTCTTTCAGGGCGATAGCCTTCTTAAGTTGCGCCACGCTAAGACTACTTAGTGCATGATTCATGGTGGGATTGGTTTAAAGGTTTTGTGCAGATAAGTCAAGCGCGGCTCCGGAGTAAGTTCCGCTCGAGCTGACCGGGCCAGTAAGTACTCCAATCCTTAGCGAGACAGGCTGCCGCTGGGGCGCCTTACTCCGGCGCGGGCGAGGGGCTAAGGCTGGCGCGGCAGATGGCTAGGTGCCGTTGGATGCCCTCGAGCCAAAAGGCGTACTTGGGATGGCCGCGGTGCTCCGGGCATGGCTGGAACCCCGGAGCGATCTCGCAGCCAGCCTCATAAATGGCACGCAGGTAGCGTTGGGCGATGCCGAGGTGTTCCTCGAGCACATAGCCTAAGTGGCGCTTGCCCATGGCGGGTGTATCGGCCGGGATCAGTGCCTGGAGTTCTTGTTGGGTTTGGGTCAGAGCCTGAAAGGCGGTGTCACGATTCATGGTCTTGTGGCTGCCAGGGCGAGGGTGGCCCGCCCGCGGGCCGAAGCTTCGCGCGCGCGCGTTGCCCCCGCCCGAACGGTTAGCTTAGTAAAGGTGCGCTCCCGCGACGAGCCGACTTTCGGCTTCGCCCGTGTTCACGGCGAACTTGAACCCGGGCCAGATGGCGGCGCCGCCAAAGTCGCCCTGTTTGTTGAAGGCATAGAAACTGACGTTGAACTTGGGTCGACCTTGGTCATCGAGCAGGCGGCGCATCTTGGTTTGGGTCACGATGCGCTGGCACGCGCGCAGGCAGGCGGCTTCCGGGGCGAGACCTTGACGCATGTACTCGACCACCATCACGCTGCTGCAGGCCAGGAGGTTCGCCTCGCCGCGCCCCGTCGAACCGGCGGCGCCGACTTCGTTGTCCACCCATAAACCTGCGCCGAGGATGGGCGAGTCGCCGACGCGCCCGGGGATTTTGAAGGCCAACCCGCTGGTGGTGGTGCAGCCGGAGATTCCGCCGCGCTGATCCAGGGCGTTGCAGTTGATCGTGCCGTAGGGGCGCGCGAAGGGCGCCCGCCGCGCGCCGACGTCCGGGGTTTGAATCGAGTGGGGCGGTAGCCAGTCGTCTTGGGCGCTGAGGCTTTCCTTCCACTTCAGCCAGGCCTCGCGCGCGGCGTTCGTGAGCAGGTTTTCCTCCGTGAAGCCATGGGCTTTGGCAAACTGCAGCGCGCCCGCCCCCACGAGCAAAACGTGGTCGGTACGTTCCATGACCAGGCGAGCGACGTTCGAGGGGTTGCGGATGTTCTGGAGCGCGGCGACCGCGCCGCCGCGCCCGGTGGGGCCGTGCATGACCGACGCGTCCAGTTCCACGACGCCCGCTTCGTTCGGGTAACCGCCCAACCCGACGGTGTGATCGTTGGGGTCGTCCTCGACCAGGTTCACGCCGGCGAGGACGGCGTCGAGGGCGTCGGCGCCTTGCTGGATCAGGGCCATGGCCCGGGCCGTCGCCTGGAGGCCATTGCCACTGGCGATCGCCAAGGGGCGGCCGGCTGGCGTGGAGCTAGTTGGCTGGGGTGGAGCGGCGGCCTGGCTGGCAAGTTGGCCGGCGCCGGCGAGCGTGGCCGCCTGCAAGAAGCGGCGACGAGTTAAGGGCGAAAGCATGATGGGTGAGGTGGGTTGGTCGGGGTGGGTTAGTGGGTTAGAGAGACTGGACGGTTCGGCCCTGGCTCAGGCTGGCGGTAGCGCGTGATCGATGACCCTTTGCCGATAGGTTCACAAGCGAACGTGCTCGGGTTGCCGACGGGTAAACCGGCACGCGTGGGTGTAACCGGCGTGGCGCGCGGCATCGAGGGCGGCGGTGAAGTCCGCCCCGACTTCCTCCGGCGCATGCGCATCGGAACCGAAGGTGAGGCCGACGCCCAGTTCCTGGGCCAGGGCAAGCCAGCGCGAGCTCGGGTAGAGCTCGCGGCAGTCCTTCCGCAGGCCAGCGGTGTTGATTTCGATGGCGACTCCGCGGCGCGCGGCCATTTCCAGGAGCCGGCGGAAGAGGTGGGCGCAGTCTTGTTGCGGATAGAAAGCGAACTTCTTGCACAGATCGAGGTGGCCGAGGATGTCGAACAGGCCCGAGTCAGCCGCTCGGGTGAGGCGTTCGAGGTAGGCGGTCCAAACGGCGAGTGGATCGTGCTCGTGCCACTTGGCGAGTTTCTTCGGATTGTCGATATCCCAGTCCTCGGAGATGTAATGGACCGAGCCAATGAGATAGTCCCAAGGATGCCGTGCGGCTAGGTCGCGAATCCAGGCTTCGTAGCCGGGCAGGTAATCGACTTCCAAGGCCAGCTTGATGCGCAGCCCCGGTTGGGTCCGGCGCGCCTGCTCGACCTGCGCCACGTAGTCGTCGAGCTGTTCGAACCTCATCCGCCAATCGTCGAAGTCCGACTGCGGCATGGGGCTGTGATCGGAGAAGCCGATCTCCTCGAGACCCACGCGCGCAGCCTGGGCGGCGTACTCGATCGGTGTGCCCACCGCGTGCCGGCAGAGCGGCGTGTGCATATGATAATCGGCTGGCAGTCCCATGGCCGCCGAGCTTCCGACGCGAGGCCTAGCCTGGCAAGGGCAAATCCAGTCCAAGCCGCTGCCCGAGCGCAGCCGTGAACGAGCGGACGCCCCGACACGCTGTGCCGGGGCGTCCTTGATCCCCCACCAAACTGAAGGTTGGACCCGCGCGGGCTCAGTTCACCTGGATCGCTCGGTAGAAGCGGTGCGGGAGTTTGACCGCCTGGTCGTCCCGGAACTCGAGCGAGCCTTGGGTGGCTTCGCCCTCGCCGAGGTCGACCCACTGACGCAGGTCTTGCGAGGCGAGGATGCGGTAGCGGCCCTGGGGCACGCCTTCGAGGCGCAGGCGGAATCCGCCGGTGCGGTCAAAGCCGAGCGGGGTCAGGCGCGCCCCGGTGTGCCCCTCGACCTGAATGGTCCAGGGATATCCATCGGCCATCAGGTCCAGGCCCACGATCTCGTCCGGGGTCGTCTCGCGAACGAGCCACGCGCCCTCGACTCCGCTGAAGCCGTTGCGCCGATCGCCTTTGCGGGTCTGGAGGTTGACGAAGGCGCCGGGCACCAACTTGCCTTCGGTGTCTTGGATGGTGATGAGGGTGCCCAACTCGGTGAGCTTCAGCGATCCGATCAGGGACCCAAGCGTGAGGATGCGCTGGCGGCGCACGGTGAGTTCGGGGTCGCCCAGCAGGTTGTAGCAGAAGGTATTGTTGTCCCAACCGCCGCCGCCACCGCTGAGGTTGTACGAGATGCGTTCGGCCTCGGCCAAGGCCGGCCCCAGACGGGTGAACCCGGACTCGTAGAGGGCGCGGAAGATACCCTTGGCGCGGTTATGGTTTTCGGACGTGTAGGAGTTGACGCTGGCGCCGAAGTGGGCCACGGCGCCGCCGCCCGACCGGCTGAGCCAGCGCTCGGCCACGCAATCCGAGTTGCGCAGGCGCGCGTTTTGGCAGGCGATACTGTAGACGATCGGATGGACTCGGTTGGTGAGGTTATTGACGTGTGCGGCATCGGACCAAGACGTGCCGTTGACACTGGACCCGTCCCAACCACCCACCCACGCACTGCCGCTGCCATGGCCGCGATAGAGAACGTGGCCGCGGCCGGCATCGAGGGCGTTGATCACGTCTTGGTTGACGGCTCGCGCAGCGGCTGCCGAACTAGCGCCCGCGTGGAGGACCTGGAACGTGGGCGGGCCGGTGTAACTGCCGTAGCCGGCCACGTCGTTCACGGCCTGGGCGTACTTCGAGGGGAAGGAGGCGCTCACGCCGCGGGTGCCATCGTCGTTCTCGCTATTGGCGCAGAGGGTGGCTCGGGTGGGCCAGTCGCCGCCGATGGGTTGGCGTTCGTAGGCGAGGATCTTCGCCAGTTGCACCTCGAGTTCCTCGACGCTGTTGCAGGACAAGCGCCCAACGTACAAGCTCGGAAACCGGTCATCGCCCAGGACCTCATAGACATGATCCGAGTCGGCGTCCGCGCCGTCCGGCCCGGCGTCCACCCTCGTGCTGCGGCCGGAAGGGATCACATCGACGTCACCCACCAACAGCACGTAAACGCCGTGGCAGTAATTGTCCCGGAAATACCGCTCGAGGTAGGCATCGATCTGCGCCCGGTCCGGCCGGACGTCGTCGGTGGCGGCGTTGCCGACGTAGGCGAAATCGACGTTCAACCCTTTGGCCTGCTTCCAGAGGGCGAACCCGTTGAGGGCAGTCCGCCACTCGCGCGGGGTGAGGATCAGGTAGTGCGCGCTGCGGGAGGCTTCGATGGCCAGGCCCTTGGCCGTCAGCGACTCGCGGATGGCTTCGCCGTTGATGAAGGGGAGCTTGAAGAGCCAATGATCCCAACCCAGGGGGCAATCGAAGTCTTCGACGCCCTGCAGGTGTTTGAGTTCGATGACCACACCGGCCGCCAACTCGACGGTCGAGGCCGTAATCACCGTGACCAATGGCACATTCAACTCTGCGCCGCTAAAGGCGCCCCCCAACCCGCCGATGGTGGACAGGGGCACGGTGGGGCCTTGGTACTCGCCGACGAACTTCGAGTAGAACTCGGCATCGATCACCGGATCGGGCAGGTAGCCGTCGTTCGGCGCGGTTTGGGCGCCGGCGGCGTCCGAACCGGTGTAGCCCGCGGGCGCCAGCGGATAGGGAAGGTCCACGCGCTGGGTGGTGGGCTTGATTTGCACGCTCACATCGTTGGGGGTGTTCTTGCGGGACATGGCCACAAAACCTCGCAACACCGGTATCCCAGGCCGCGCACCCGCGGGGTCAAGCCCCAGCGCCAACAGCTCCCGTTCCGTGGTCGGGTTTTTCCCCAGGGCCGATTGCGGAAAGACCGGCTGCGCCACGGCGATCTCGAGGGCTTGGCGGTAAGCGGCCGGGTCGAGCGCCGGGTAGCCGGTGCCGGCGGGGAAGTCGTACCAACCCCGTTCGCCGGGTTGGGTGGGGAAGCCCGGGCCGGCGAGGTCGACGGCTTGGAAGTTGAGCTTGGCGAAGCGTTGGCCGCCGTATTCGGTGGTTTCAATGAAGACCCCCGGGAAGGTCAGCTCGAGGGTGGTCGCGTCGCGGGTGGACTTGAGGACGCGGAATCTGGGCGGCGTACCGGGTTGGGACTGCCCGTCCAGCGGGAGCCAAACCGGGTCGGTCCCGGGCGAGGTGACCTCGAATTCCTGCACCAGATAGCCGTCGGCGATGACTTGTGCGGTGAGTACAGGCACGCTGGGCTTCGGCCAACGGAGCGTGCCATCCGGGCCGGTGAAGCCGTTGGGGTCCGCGCCCTCGCTCAGATTCAAGTGGACGAACGCCCCCGCCACGGGCGCCCCGCTCAGGTCGGTGAGGTCGATTTGGGCGAGGTCCCCGATCGTGCGGAGGGAGGCTTTGAGGTTGAACGTGCGCGGAACCGCCTGCTTGCGCAGGGTCAACTCCGGGTCGCCCAAGAGCAAATAGCAGAAGGTGTTATTGCGCCAACTGGCCGTGTTGCCAACCGCTAGCAGCGAGAAAGTCTCCGCTTGCGCGATGGCCGGGCCGAGGCGGGTGAAGCCGGTGTCGTAGATGGCCCGGAACAGGCCCTTGGCACGCTGGTGGTTCTCGGTCGTGGCCGAGTCGACGCTGGCGCCGAAGTAGGCCACCGCGCCGCCGCCGCTGCGGTTCATGAAATCTTCGCCCAGGGCATCGCTGACGCGCAGGCGGGCGGTCTGGCAAGCGATGCCGTACACGACGGGATAAGCGAGGTTCGACAGGAGGGCGACGTGGGCATCGGTGAGGGGGCTGCCCGTGCTGGTGCTGCCTCCCGAGCCGTCCCAACCATAGGTCCAACTGAGCGAATCCCCATGCCCGCGATAGAGCAGGTGACCGCGCCCGGCCTTGACGGCGTTGACCACATCGGCGTTCACCGCGCGCGTGGTGGCGGCGGAACTGGCCCCCGCATGCAGGAGCTCGAAGTTGGGGGCGGCGGTGTAGCCGCCGTAGCTGGCGATGTCGTTGACGGCCTGCGCGTATTTCGAGGGGTGCGACGCGCTGACGCCGAAGGTGCCGTCGTCGTTTTGGCTATTGGCGGCCAAGGTGGCCCAGCGCGGCCAATTCCCCGCCGCGGGCGTGCGTTCGTAGGAGAGGATCTTCGCCAACTGCGTGTCCAATTCCGCGGCCGTGTTCACCGACAACCGCCCGACATACAGGCTGGGCAAGAGATCGTCGCCCAACACCTCGTACACATGGTCCGAGTCGGCGTCGGCGCCGTCCGGGCCGGCGGTTACCTGGGCGCTGCGGCCGGTGGGGAGGACGTCGACATCGCCCACCAACAACACATAGACGCCGTGACAGTAATGGTCGTGGAAATAGCTCTCGATCCAGGCGTCCATGGCCGCCCAGTCCGGCGCCACGTCGTCGGTCTTGCTCGAGCCCACGTACGCGAAGTCGACATTCAGGCCCTTGCTTTGTTTCCAGCGGGCGAACGCTTCGAGATTGGGCCGCCAAACGCGCGGCGTCAGGATCAAGTAGTGCGCGCTGCGCGAGGCCTCGATGGCCAGGCCTTTCACGGTGAGGGCGTCGAGGATGGCCTGGCCGTTGAGGAAGGGCGGCAGCGCACTCCAGACGTCCCAGCTCAACGGGCAAGTGAAGTCCTCCGCGCCCGCGAGGTGTTTCACCAGAAACGTCGTGTAGCTGGGGACCTTGACCAGGGTCGGCGTCACGAGCTCATAAGCCGGCACGTTCAGCAACGCGCCGCTGAACGAACCCAGGCCGGTCAAGGGCGACACCTCCGGTTCGGGCCCGACGTACGATCCCTGGAACCGGGCGTAGAATTCCTCGTCCACCAGCGGCGGCGGCGTGTAGCCGAATTGGGGCGGCGCGGTCTGGTCGAGGCCCTCATAACCGGCGGGGATGACCGGGAACTCGAGCTTGAGCTCCTGCCGTTCCTGGATCTCGGTGCTCAGGCTGAACGTCTCGGCCGTTGTGCGCCGGGACAACGCCACCAACCCACGCAGGCGCAGCACCTCGGGTCGCGCCCCCGCCGGGTCGATGCCCAAGCGCTTCATCTCTTCCTCAGTGCGCGGTTTGGACCCCAGCGCCGAACGCGGGAACAGCGGTTTGCCCGCGCCCACACCGACCGCGTCCCGAAACGGGAGGGGATCTCGCGCCGGTTGGTTGAGGGCGGGTGGAAAATCGTACCAGCCTCGTTCGCCGGATCGAGTGGGCAGCCCTTTGCCTTCGAGTTGGACGGGGGGCAACTCGATGCGGCTGAAAAGGCGGTCGGCATAGCGCTCGACTGTGACCCAGACACCCGGCAGCCGAAAGTCGAGTTGCGTTTGGGTGGGGGACGTCTCGACCACCTGCATCACGGCTGGGGCGTTGGGTTTGGCGTTGGGGACCAGCGGCACCCAGGTGCGCTCGCGGGTCTGCGCGAGCAGCGCGGCGGCGTAGAGGGGCAGGACCAGCAGCAGCGCCACTGTCCTTACGTTGTATCGTCGTTTCATAGAGTGGATGAGTTGATCGCGTGCTTGAGAAACTTTTATTCGCACCGTTGCGGTGTGCCTCAGACGCAGGCGGCGTGCCGGTCGCAGAAGTGCGGGAAGGGGGCAGGGCGCGACCGCTGGGCGCGCCGAACCAGGCAGGTCACCGGGGCTCGAGCGGCCGGCCCAGCGGTCCGGCCCTACCTGGCGCTTCATGGAGGGGCAGAAACATGGGGGTAGCAGAAGCACGGGGACTGTTGACGCCAAGGTGGTCGGCGCTCATGGGGGCCATGAGCCGGCAGGGCGCGACCGCTGGGCGCGCCGAACAAGCCAGGTCACCAGGCCCGAACGGCCGGCCCGGCGGTCCGGCCCTGCCTAATGGTTGAGGGAAATGGGCAGGGGAGAGGTTGGCGGTGCGCCGCGGCGCGAGGCGCAGTCGTCCTAGGAAAGGCCGACGTCGTTGGAACCAGCCTTGCGCCGGATCTAGATCGACTCGAGGAAATCCACCGGCTCGAAGCGCTCCCCAAGGATCGCTAGACTGTCGAAGCCGAGCCAGTGGTCTAGGAGCGTGGCGTAAACACGCCGAAAGTCGGTCTGGAACTTCAGGCCGCCCCCGTCCAGGTCGCTCAGGCTGGGGTGCGAGCCGATGAGCCCGCCCTTGAGCTTGCCACCGACCAAGAACAGGGGCGCGGCGGCGCCGTGATCGGTGCCCCGGCGGCCATTCTCAGCCACGGTCCGGCCGAATTCGGAGAAGGTAACCAACAAGACTCGGTCTAGGAGTCTGTCCCGCCGCAGGTCCGCCACGAACGCCACGATGGACTCGGACAACTGCCGCAGGAGCGCCCCGTGGTTGGCGGCTTGGTTGGCGTGCGTGTCGAAACCCCCGATACCGCCCCCGCCGAATTCAGCCGCAAAGATGCGAATGCCGAGGTTGGCTCGGATGAGTTGGGCGACGGTTTGCAGGGTGCCTGCCAGGCCGAAGGGCGGGTACTCGACAGGGTTGGCCCGGCGCCCTTCCGCGACGACGGCCTCGAGTCGAGCGGCACTGGCCCAGGCGCGGCGGGTGATGTGTTGCGCCAGCGCGAGGAGGGGGTGGGTTTGGCTGGGAAGGGCGGCGGCGGCCGATCGAGCTGGTCGTTTGCGCGACGGGAGAGGCCTGGCGTCTGCGGTTGACTGGGCGAGACCCCAGTCGGAGAGGGACCGAATGGCGGGGACGACGGCTTTCTCCGTCTGCAGGTTGAACGGGGTGGGGGTGGACCCGACGAACACGGCGGGCAGATCGCGATCGGCCGCATCATAGACGTGGTCGATGGCGCCGCCCACCCAGCCGGTCGGGCAGAGGGCCAGGCCGGGCCTGGCGGTGTGCCAGTCGCGCATCGCCCCATCATGGTTGCGGTCTGAGTCCGGGTAACCGACCCCCTGCAGGACGCTGAGCTGGCCTTCGTGGTAGAGGCGTCCGAAGGCGGGCGCGTCGGGATGGAACCCGAGTTGCGCATCCAGCTTGTGCAAACGTTGGGCCGCCAGCCGCAGCGTCGGGCGACTGCGATGGTAGAGGTCGTCCTCGAATGGCACGACCGTGTTGAGGCCGTCGTTGCCGCCGCTGAGTTGCAGCAACACGAGCACCGTGTCGCGGTCGTGCCGCTGCGGTGCAGGCGGCTCGGCGCTCTGGCTCAGGCTCTCTCCCAAGGGCGAGCTGAGCGCCAACAGCGTCGAGCCGCCCAGGGAGATTTTCAGGAAATCGCGGCGTCGGATGGGCATGGGAGTGGAGTAGACACGCCAGTCGTTTGGGCTAGGAGAGCTGGTACTCGGGGGTGGCAACCAGGCGGGCGGCGCACTCGATCAGCCCGTCCGGTTGACGCTGGGCGGCGTCGGCGCCGGCGCTCATCGCGCCCGCGAGCAGCGCCTGCTGGCTCGCCTCCGCGAGGTCGCCCTCGAGGAACAGGTCGGCGAGCAACTGAGGCACGGCCGCCGTGGGGCGATCTTGTGGCCCGACGGCCAGGGCGGCGTCCCACGGCCCATTCGGTCCTTTCGAGGTGGCGAGGAGGGTGTGGGCGAGTTGGACGCGGCCCAGGACGGTGAAGCGATTGAGCCAGTACCGATGTCCGGCCCAGCCGGCGACGGTGGGCGGTTGGTAGAGGTCTTGGCCGAGGTCGGCCAGCGCTGCGCCGAGTTGGGTGGTGCCGACCGTGGCGCCCAAGCTGCGGACGAGGCCGATAGCGAACTCGACCGGGCTCTTGACGCGTTGCCGGTAGGCGAGTGGGGAGAAGAAGGCGTTGGACCGGAGCATCGTCTCGACCACCCGGCCGATTTGGTAGTCGCGCGCCAACTCGACCGCCAGCGGTTCCAGGAAGGCGTCCGCAGGCGGGTCTTCCTCGGCGATCAACCAGCGGTACAGTTGGCGGACCAGACGCCGGGCGGTGGCCGGCTGCTGCAGGAGCGCCTGGGCAACTTGTCGGGCGTCCCAGTCGCCTGCGCGCCCCAGCAGTCGGTTCGGGCCGGAATCGTGTTCGCGTTCGAGGTAACGCAGGTCCTGCTGGAACACGAACCAACCCGTGAAGGCGCGGGCGACCGCTTGGATGTCTTGGTCGGTGAATTGGCCGGCACCCAGCGTGAATTGCTCGAGCAGCGTGCGGGCGAAGGGGAGATTCGGACGCGCCCGGCGGTTGGCTTGGGCTCCCAGCCCCAGATAAACCGCCGGGTCAGCCAGGACGCCTTCGAACATCTCGCGGAAGCTGCCCAGGGCGTGTCGGCGCAGGAGTTGGACGTGGTCCGCCATGAGCTGGGCGCTGCGGACACGGGCGTTGCTCAGGGCGAAATGGCCGTGCCAGAACAAGGTCATGCGTTCGAGCAACGGGTGGGGTGTCTCGATCATGCGCCGCAACCACCAGGCCCGCAGTTCGTGGGTCGAGGCCCCGCTCGCTGCCGCGGCTTCGTAAGTGTCCGCGCTGCGGTTGAAGGCGGCTACGTCCGCGGCCGGTTCGAGGAGCGCGTCGATGGCGCGCTGGGGTCCGGCGGCCAGGGCTTGATCGAGTTGGGCGCGCGTGGCGCCAAAGGCGGCGCGCCGATAAAGGTGGCCGGCCTGGCGCAAGTCCCAGGGTTGGGCGGCGCTAGGCTCGAAGGGCGCCCAGGCCCAGGCCGGATCGGCGAGAGGTTCCCAGCTCACAAGCCAATGCGTGGCTGCGTGGTGGCCCTACCGCGCCGCTACGGTGGTGTTCGGGGGCGGCGGCGCCCCGGCATTGACCTGAGCCGGCTTGGGCGGGTCGGCCGTGGGCAGTTTCAATTCCAATTCTAAGCGGGCGCCGAGCGGACCGCTCGGGCGGCCCAGGTCGAGTCTCGCGGCGCCGACGCAGTCGAGCAAGGTGAGCAGCATGCCCAGTTCGGCCTCGGCTTGGGGCTGGGTGGTGCCTTTGTCCACCATGTTCTTGCGGACCAGATGGTCGAAGTTGGCGGCGAGGATGGCGCGGAGTTGGGCACCCTCGAGCTCGAGGAGCGTGTGGGTGACGGGGCGCGCTGGGCCAGGGGCGGCCTGCTCTCGATCAAGGGCGTCGATCAACTGGCGGGCCAAACCGTCGGTCGAACTGAGGATCAGATAGTCGCCCGGCCGGGCCAGTGCGGGCCGGAAATTGTAGCGGGCGTCGATGGGGGCCTGGCCGGAGGCGGCCGGCGGCCGGTAGTAGGCCACGGTGCCTTTGGTGTCGCGGTGGGCGAACCGGTCGAGGATTAAGCCCGGGTTCGCCTGCTGGCCCTGGGTGAAGTTCACCAGCCCGATCGCCTTCTGCCAGGCTTCTTCGACAACCTCGCCAAAGGCGGCGGGCCGACGCAGTCGCAGGATGGCGGCGAACGCGGGCCATTGGACCGCAGGCGTCCCGATCGCGGGGTCGTAGCGTTGGGCGGCGACCACCAGGCGAATCTCGGGTCGGGTTTCGCCGAAGACCTGTTCCGTCAGGTCCAGACCGCTGAAGAAGATGCCCATCATGTTCTCGAAGAAAATGAGGCCGGAGGTCCGCTCGGGGAACAAGACGTTCTTGGCAGCGTAGAAACCGTGCAGGTCACGATACAGGCTCAAACCGGCAATCGCACCCGGGACGGCAAGGTTGGGCAGGGCGCCGGTACCTGGCTCGCGCGGGGTGGCAAACGCGGCGGATTGCGCTGGGGCGGGCGGTTGGCCGTCGGTGGCGGCTTTGAGGATGAGCCTGCCGCCCTCGAGGTACATCCCGAGGGAGAGCCAGTTGGCGGTCTTGAGGGCCTCGCGTGTGCCCGCCAGAAGCAGGGTGGCCAACGGGTTCGACGCGGCGGTCAATGCCTGCTGGAGGCCGGGTCGGTCGCGCAGCGCCTGCAGGTTGACGAAGGCGGTGGCCACGGCGCCTTTGCCCGCTGCGCGGGCGGCCCCCTGGTAGAGTGGCGATGCGGCCAGGTGGCGGCCCTGCGGATCATCTTTCAGGTCGACCACGTACTTGAGAATCTTGGGTTGATTGGCCACCAGCAAGCGGCGGCCCAGGATCGCGTGGGCCTCTTTCGGCCCGAAACTGTGACCCGTCACACCGCGGTATTCGACGGAGGTCACCCGGTCGGCCTGGCCTTGTTTGGCCGCCTCCGCCACCGCGAAGCCACGCAGGATTTGGTGGAGTTGATCGAGCAGGTTGCCGTCACGGGCGTCTACGGCCAGCAAGATTTCTCCCTGTGGGCCCAGGGCGAGGGTGACTCCATCGCCGATGAGCTTCCGCGCGGCGGTACGCCAGTCGGTGCTTAGTTGGCCCTCGAGATACCCGAGGACAGCCATAAACTCACGGTACTTCGGCGTGGCAGTCCTCTGCTGCCAGACCGGCAACGCTCCGAGCGCGCGGGCCAAATCCTGGCTCAGGAGGGGGTCAAGCAGCGCCTCCGGGCGCGCCAACTCGATCACCGCCACCGCTTCTTCCGGGATCCATTGGTTTGCCGGAGGCAGGTCTTGCGGTTGGGCTAGGGGTACGACGGCCAGGACCGACCACGCCAGGGTCAACGAGATCAAAGGGTTCTTTCGCATGGGAAACGCCACAGTTGACTGAGCTTTCACTTCACTAGGACGCCCGACGCAATGGGGAGGTTTCAAGTAGTTTGGCGCGTGGCGTGGGGTCCGAGTTCGGCATGTTTCATGAAAGGGCGTCGGCTAGGATGGGCTTCGCTCGTTCTGCTATTTCCTATCCCTGAGAGCCTGTTGGATGGAATGGGCCACCCGATCGGCCAGGACGTCGTTGCCTCGTTGATTGAAATGAACGTTCTGCGGATTCTGCAATCCCTCGAGTCGCCCAGCTACTAGGGCGTAGAGATCGTTGACCCCGACTCGATTTGCCTCCATGATCCTTAGCGCGATGTCGTTGTAGCGCCGGGCATCTTCCGGAAGCCGGGCGGGGCTGGTGCCGGGCGGAAAAGGGGTCGTGGGGGCAAAGATCAGCTTGGCCCCCGTCGCCTTCAGTTTACCGACGATCTCCCGCAAATTCCTTTCATACACCTCGGGCTCCGCCTGCCGGGGATCGTCGAGGGAGGTCGAGTTCTGGGCGCCTCCGGCCACTCTGACGTGCCTGAGGTCATGCAATCCCCAGTTGAAGTGGATCACATCCCACTTGTGGCCGGAGAGCCAGCGGTCGATTTCCCGTACCCCCAGAGTTGTGCCCTGGCAGTTCTCCGGCCTCGATCCATCCGGCGAGCAGGGCCGTAACACATTGGCCTTCCCCGCCAGAAGTTCGCTAACCGCGAGGGTGTAGCCGATGGAGATGGAGTCGCCGAGGATGAGCACGTTGGGCAAGGCGGGAGCGGGCTCGATCGCCCAGGGACCGCTCTTGGTTCCGGTCCCGGATCGCGCCTCAGGCACGGAGGCCGCATCCGGCGATTCGATCGAACGTAGGTCGCGAGACTGAGGTCTAGGCTCGGTCCAGCTCGAACCGATCTGGCGCGGTTCTCCCAGGGCCTGCCGGATGACGATGGGAACATAGCCCACCTCCAGGCCCGGCGGCGGCGTGACGAACAAGCCGGGATCAAGGCTGACCAGCTTTCCGCAACCCGGAGGCGGCATGTAGTCGCGGTCAATCGGCCAGTTCGCGTGAAGTTTCTCCACGAACGACTGCAGCTTCGCCTTCTTTTCGGCACTCCAAGCGTATTGCTGGAAGGAGGGTTGATCCACGAAGCGATACCAAGCGTACGTCACCACCGAACCATCCACCAACGGGGCGGTAAACGGTCCGGTCTTGGGGCCGGGGTTCGCCCAGGCGCCGGTCTCGGGTGAGGTGTACGGGACACCCGGTTCGGCCAGTTTGAACTTTTGTGCAGACAGACCGGTCTCCGGCGGCACTTCGGATGGAGCGATGACCACGCGCTCCTCGCCGACGTGTTTCGAGTATTGCGGGAACACGCCTTGCGGACTGGGAGCGTCGGCCAGCCACTGCAATCCCCAGACGTTTCCTTCGAAGATTTTGTTTTCAAAAACCCGCTCGACGCCGGCGATCTTCTTGCCGGCTTGATCGTAGCGGGTGGGGCGCGAAGACAGCGCGGGTTTCCAGGCGCCTTGGTCGTCAAAGCGCCCGGAGCAGGCCGGGCCGCCGTCGCGCCAGGACTTGAACGCATCGTAGAGGGCGGCCTTCGAGTAATAGGTGACATCTTGAACGAGGAGCGCCCGGCCTTGCGCATCCACGGGAAACTGGAGCTTGGGCAGCTTCGAGTAGGTCGTGCCCTGGGCGTCGTTCGCGTCGAAGCGCGGCACGGTGTTGATCTCCATCGCGCCGCCGCCCATGACTCCCGGACGCGCGTCGAGTCCACGGCCGTAAATGAACGGGTAGTTGAACAGCTTGCCGATCTTGCTCCAGGTCTCGGGGATGTAGTAGGCGATGGGTCCTTTGAAATTGGCCGCGCTGAGAAAACAGGTCCAGCTTTGGTCGCCCGTAGGCGGATCGCCGGTGGTGGGATCGGTGAAGGGCAGCGCCATCCAGGTGTAACCGAGGAACTCACCGTTGGGATGGCCTTGGAACGGCAGCGCGTCGGGCGGGATGAGCAGGCGATTGCTGAGTTGGGCGATGCCGAGGCGATGGTCGGGAAGCGCCTCGTTGTCGTAGAAGAACGACCACCCCGGCGAGCCGATCTCGTAGTCGTAGCACTGCGGCGTGGCGTTCATGCTGAACTTGGGCGGGCCGTAGCGGAAATGGGTTCTGGCCCAGTAGCCCAAGCCGCCTTCCACCGTCTGGAAGACGCTGCTCCAGGTCGGCCCGCGCGGCTTCCACGTTCGGGCGAGCGTTCCTTCCGGCGCGAGCGGAGTGTCCTTGTTGTCGGAGTTGTCCGGCTGGATCCACGAGCTGGGGAGGCCGATCTGGAAATTGGCCAATGGCTGGTCCACCAATGGCCAGACCGCAGCGTAGAACCCCATCCCCGCGTTGTAGGCGCCGTCGGCCGGCAACTTCTCGTGGCCGAAGCCGATGTAGCCGTGCAGGCCGCGGGAGTGCGAACTGACCTTGCCAACTTCGGGACTGCGGACGGCCTTCGGTATTTGGTTCTGTGCCGTGCAGGGCGAGGACAGAAGCGCAATGCTCAACAGAGGCAGAAGGGCATTTCTCATGGCTGGACTTGTTGTTTCGGTTTATCGCTCAGACAAATTCCTCCCGCGCATAAGTTCAGTGCCGGACTTGTCGGGAGTCAGGCTGCCGGAAGACCGGCGTGCACCTCGATCAAATGCAGCCGCAGCCGCTCCGGGAAGTAGCCGAGAACGGCCGGTGCAAGATTGCTTGCTGCCTTGGTAGGGGATGGGGTGGGGAACACGCATGGAATCAGGACTTGTGCCGCGTCTTTGGCGTGGGCCTGCCATAAGCCGCAACTGGCTTCTCGAAGAATGCCATCTGCTCCAAGGCAGGCTGTGCGGTCGCGTAACGCACACCAGACAAGTTCGTCACCAACGCCTCTGTCGTTGGGTGACGCAGATCTTCAGTTGAGCCGACATGGTAAAAATGCTGCCGGGTGAAAAGTTGAAATCGCGGCTCCGTCCAATTCCGCTCTAGCAGCAAGTTCGTTCTGAACTCGTTGCTGTGCCACGTTGAGAGGACAAACTTGCAGGCAAGCTGCTTCAGCAAATCGGCCAAATCGTTCTCGTCCTGCTCTGACCAGGAGCTGAAATAGTCCACGTGCCGGCCTGTGTACGGCGGATCGGCATAGACGTAATCCCCCGGCACCGCTTTCGCCAGCGTCACTCGGAAATCCGCAGCCTCAAAAGTCCAGTCCTTGTTTGCGATCACTTCCCCGATTCGGCGAAGCTGGTTCGTGATCTTCGAAACGTACTGCACGGCGAAGCGGTCGGGCTTCCGGCAGAATGGCACGTTGAACTTGCCGGAGCGATTGAAGCGCATGACGCCGTTGAAGCAGGACCGGTTCAGGAACAGAAAATCCAATGAGCTTGGACTCGTGTTGAAGCGTTCCCGGACTTCGTAAAAATAGTCCTCGCCGCGCGTCCGCAATTTCTCCCCTTCCACCGTCAGAGACGCCTTTGCCATCGGCGCGGTCAAACGACCAGCCTGAACATCTCGGTAGAGCCGGATGATGTGAATGTTCGAGTCGCACAGCAGCGCTCGTTGTGGTTGGAGGTTCAGCGGCACCACGCAACTGCCACAAAACGGTTCCACCCACCGTTCGTAGTCCTTCTGGGCCAGCAGCGCACGGATTTCCGAAACCAGTTTGGTCTTGATCCCCTGGCACTTGATCGGTGGTACCAACGGCGGCGCGCTCATGCTACTCCCCGTTCTCCGCAGTTTCGTCCGCCCCCGCTGGTTCCTCAGCGGCCAGCTTGGCGATCTGCTTCCCATGCGCCCGGATGCACTCGATCCCCTTCTGCTTGTAGTCGGCGTATTCCTGCAAATTCGCGTAAGGCCGCTTGACGCTTAGCGCCTGGGCCATGTCGCGCGTCAGGTAAAACATCCAGTAGTCGTCATAGACCTCCTCGCTCAGCGTCGCGAACGGCCCGGTGCCCTTGATGAGTTGCTCGATCTTCGTGACCGAGCCGCTGTTCTTCGCGTTCCCGCTGCCGGGCCGAGCGGACGCGATGCGGTATTTCGGCTGCGCGAAGAAGCGGAAATCCCGGATGACCGACGGAATCTTCGCCAAGTCGTGCAGCGTGAACTGCCGCCGCTCGTCCGCAACGTCGTCGCACTTGGAATAGATCACGCCAACGACGAAGTGCCCGGCGTAGCGGCAGTAGGGATAGAGCGTGTTCTTGTTGCTCTGGCGGTTGCGGAAGTACCCCGTGAACGCTCCCGCGTCATGCCGTTTACCTCGGTATCGCTCGTCCGGTAGGTGCTCTTGATGTCCACCGCGAACATCCGATCCGACTTCGGAACGGTGAACGTCAGGTCGGGGTAGAAATTCTGCTGCGGGCAGAGTTCGATTTGCAGCCCGTGTTTCTTGCCACACTCCACGAACATCGGAAACAGGAGCAACTCCAGCACCTTTGACACGATGTTGGTGTCCACCGAAATCGTGTAGATGCGGCGGTAGATGTCAATAAAGCCTTTGATGATCCACTCCCCTTCCTTGGTCCCTACGGCGGCGGCAAAGGAACAGGTGTGGCCCTGCAGCTTCTTCAAGAACTGCTCGGCGGTCATGCGGCGTTGTGTGTTTCGCATTGGCTGTCTGATTGAACGGTAAGAGCGCAAACGAGGCTCGATAAGCCACGCAACAGCAGGGGACTTGCTGGCTCGCTTGCGGATGCCAGCCCGAGTGCTGCCGACCCGGCGGACGGCTCAATCAGCGTGCCGACCCGCTCCGGGAAGTAGCCGAGAATGGCCGGTGCAAGATTGCGTTTGCTGCCTTGGTAGGGGATGGGGTGGGGAACGCGCATCAGTTCCAAGGTCAATTCAGCCGGAAAGCTTGGACTATGGGCATCTGCAATGCCTTGGTTCATGAACTCAATTGCATCATCTCCGAGTTTCAGTTCGCGGGTGTCAACGACGGTTTCGTGTCCGGCATTCCGGAGGTCGCCCGCCAAGCGGCTCGCGATGGCGGCGTCTGCTCCTCCATGGGAGATGAAGATGTTCTTCATGGTTCTTCTCCTTTCCCCGACACTGGCGGACGTTCCTTGCACCTTACCGCATACGACACGGACTTTTCACGGAGCACCAATTCCCGCTGCTGGCGGCTCACTTCCACTGGCAAATCGTGCGAGTGGAGCCGGCTCCAAAGCGTGGCGCGGTCTGCTAAAGGGAGTTCGTCCACGAAGCGGAAGGCGGACGCGGCGAGGTAGGTACGGTCTTTCTCAAAGGCCAGCCAGTGGCGGTGAAGTCTTTCCGCCGCACTGCCTGAAGTGTTGGAGCCGGCGAAGATGTCCAGCACCGTGTCGCCGGGATCCGTGAGGAATTGGATAAAGAACGTCGGCAGCTTTTCCGGGAAGCGCGCCGGGTGCGGCTTCACTCCCACGCTCGCGCAGTGGCGCTGGTAGGGGGAGTTGCTCTCAGTGTTCGGGATTTGCAGGAGGTTCGACGGGATGGCACCGCCGTTGTTGTTGGCGAAGTTGCCGCTGATGTCGTGGCCGGAGGGGCGGATCTTCGGACGGTAGAAGCTCTCGGCGTCTTGCAGGAGTTTCTTCATCCGCTCGGAGTAGGGCGCGAGGACGCGGCGGACATCGGCTTTCGGGAAGTCGGTCTTCGCGAACCACCAGACGGTGTTCACGGAGTCTTTCGCACGGATCTTGCGCTTGTTCACCCATTCGATGGGCGATGGGAGTTTGGCCGGGTTGTGCCAGAAGAATTCTTCGGCGAGTCGGAAGCCGTGTTCGTCGCACAGGCGGAGCATAACGCGGAAGTTGTAGAGCGACCGCACGGGGCGTCCGCTCTGGTAGGCACCGCCGAGGTCGAGCACAAAGCTGCCGGTGGGTTTGAGCACGCGCTTGACCAGTTCGGCGAACTGGAGCAACCAGTTCACGTGGGCGTCCTCGGTCTCGTTGCCATATTCCTTCTGGCGCTGGAGCGCGAACGGCGGCGAGGTGATGACGAGGTCCACGGACTCGGCGGGCACGCGCGGAAGGAGGTCGAGCGAGTCGCCAACGTAGGCTTGGCCCAAGTCGGTTGTGTAAAGCGGGATTGGCAGAGCGGTTGGCACGTCAGTATTCCTCCAAGTCGTACACCCAACTGGCCAGAATCTTCCAGAGGACGGTGGCAGCGAAATAGACCTCTGGATCGAGGCGGCGCAGTTGCTCAATCTGGCCGATGCAGGCTTGCTGGCCCTGCGTGCCGAGTATGTAGGCGACCCAGCGGCGGGCGTCGTCGTCCACCAGCAACGGGAGAAGTTCGCGAACCTTGACGCGACCAGACCGGCTCACGGCCCACGCGATGCCGGCGCGCTGGTTTTCTTGGGCGGCGGGGAGTCTGGCGGCAACGCTGGCGTCGGCGGTAGCGGCGATCTTGCGTAAGGCACGGGCGGCTTCGATGCGAACCGGTTCGGCCAGTTCAAGGAAGACTTGAATCAGCGCGTCCATGCTGGACGCTTGCTTCAATTCGCCGAGCGCCCAAGCGGCTCCGGCACGTATCTCGGCGTGCTGGGCTTGGTCGAGCAGCACTTTCGTAACCGCCTCGCGGGAGTCGTCCGTCCGAATCTCGCCGGGGATGACCACGGCTTCGAGGCGATACTCCAAGTATTGGCCGTGGAGAGTCTGCTGGATGAAGGCCATCCCCGCACGGTCACCAGCGCGAGCGAGTCCAGCAGCAGCCTCAAGGCGAACGAAGATGTGCTCTCGCTCGTCCGCCATCCGGTGGGAAAGGGCGGCGGAGGCTGCGGTTTCACAGAGGTGCGCCAGGGCTTTCGCGGCGGTGTAGCGGTCAGCGACGGCAGGCGACGCCAGCAGGGCGAGGAAGCTGGAGGAGTCCGCGAGCCCGGAACATGGCAGGTTGGACGCAACTGGCACAACCGAGGCAATGATTTGGCCAGCGCGGATGGTGTCGCCAACCTTGACCAACGGTTGCAGCGACAGGTTCTTCTTGCTGAGCGCAAGAGAAATGGTTCGTTGGTCAGGCTCGCGCTTGAACTGAACCCGTTCGCGGCTGAGAGCGTGGATGACGCCGTCACTGCTGGCCACTGCACTTGGCCAAGTCACTCGCAACTCAAAGGCCTCGCCTGCGCCTTTGGGCTTCTCAGTGACGACCTGCTTCGCGGCGAAAACCTGCCGCAATGCCGCGGCGGAGACGAACTGGATTAGCGGGTTCGCCTGCCAGTCGGTCGGGCCTTCGCCGGTTTTGGCGCAGATGGAAAGCGCAACGACATCGCGGTCGTTCAACCCCTTGTCCCAGCCGCGCTCGGGATCGGAGAGCGAGTGGGACATGCTGATCTCCAGTTGCGTCTTGGCACGGGCTTCGACTCGCGTGCCGCACTGGAGGCAGAGAAGGTCCGGTACGCGGAGCCGCTTGATCTTGATGTTCTTCCAAATCTTGTAGCCCATCGAACCGCGCTCCAGTTCGATGGGCTGGTGGCCTTGGCGCTGCAATTCTGCAAACACTGCTCGTGCGCCGATAGCTCCAATCGCGAGCTTTTCGAGAAAGCTCTCGTCAGTCTTGAACGAGCGGCGGCCGGGCATACTGGAATTCTCTCGACGTCACGCAGCATAGCACGGCCGGCGTTCTCATGGGAAGCGAGTACTGGCCGCGTGGCGACCTGGAAGACGCCCACTTTCGCTTCGGTGCCGGTTTGGTACTTCGTCATAGCTTTTGGCAACGCCTCTGGGCTGGCTTGCGCTCACCTGACGCGCTTGTAGGTCCGCGCCAACGGTTCGCCCTGGCGTTTCCCAGGCCCATTCACATCGGCGGGATGGAGGCGAGAGCGGCGCGGAGGCGGTCGGTCGTGCCGTGCTGGGTGCACCACTTTTCGATGCAGGCCATGTCGAGGGTTTCCGGGCCTTGCACGGCCAAGACGTCGCGGGCGTCGTCCAAATCCTTGTTCCGACCCCAGCGAAGTTTTTGCACGATGACGTCCTCGGGGGTGGGGAGCCAGGTGGTCCGACCAAGTTGATCGGAAAACGCTTTTCGTCTGCGGCTGAACAACGAAAGCACGAACGGATCGCTGAATAGCTCGAACAACTCCACTTTGAATGGCGGGCTGCCGCGGGCCGTACCAACGAGGCGCTTGCTCCAAGTCAGGGTGTCGAACTGGGCTTGCCGGTCGAATTCCACAATCGGCTCCAGTCTTCGGACCACCCGTGCGATGGGATCGCCTGTGGTCACGCTCAACAGGATGTCCACGTCCTTGGTTGCGCGCGGGATGCCAAACGCGCTGACTGCAAAAGCGCCGGTGATTAGATGATCCACGCCTTCGGTGTCACAGGCGTCCAGCACGGCAGCGGCAAGTTCCTCGACGGTCATGACCGGGCTGGCTTTTTGGTGACAAAGCGGCCCGCGTCGTGGACGCCGCTCAAACGAGCCTGCCGACGTCGCACTTCTTGCCATCCCGCGTCCGCATCCGTGGTCTTCAACTGCCACATCGCCCCTTCGTGCATCCGAATGAAAACGCTGTTCGTCAGTTCAATGGCCTCGGCGAATCGTTGTTCCAACGTCATGCGGCGGGCGCGCTGGACTCGATCACGGTAGATCGCATCTTGCAGCGCCTTCAACGCCGCGGGATCATCGTGGACGTTCGACATGCCAGCAGCTTATTGCATCGTTCGCTGCCACGCAACGGGCGTCCGCGCGCTCAGGCTCGGAGCGTTGCGGGCAGGCGCAAGCCCATTGGGCTACACGATCTCCTCCCGCGCCGCATCCCAGCGAACCATGCGCCGTTCCTGCTGCGCCTTCAGCGACATGAGGAACGTGGCGGTTTCGATGAACGCTTCGTCGGTCGAACATTTCGGGGTGCCGCGACTCCGGACGCAATCCAACCAATCCACGATATGGTTGGGCTGCGCGGGCGTTTTGCCGCGCGCATAGCCTTTGGGCAAATCAGCTTTTCGATGGTGGCCTGCCGGGATGATCTCGAAATCGCTGACATCATGCGCAATGGCGTCGAATCGGAGCGTGGCGTCGCGTCCACAGATCGTCACCGGTTGGCGGTCGGTCGTGTTCATACTGCCCTCGAAGGTGACGGTGCGGCCCAGCTTCTCGAACTGGTAGGTCGCGATCCAGGTATCGGGCACTTCCCGGTCGTCGCGGAGCAGAGCGACCTGGCCGGCGCAGAGGCAGTTGTCGGGGATGCCGTGGCCGAGGAGGTATTGCACGAAATCCATCTCATGCGACAACAAGTCGCCGGCATACCCGGTGCCGTAGGCGTAGTAACAGCGCCAGTGCCAGAAGTGCCGTTCGTTCCATGGGATCTTCGGGGCCGGGCCGAGCCAAAGGTCCCAGTTGACCGCGTTGCGGACCTGCTCCGGATCGGGGCGATCCCATCGATCATAGTAACCGTACCAGCGCCAATTGGGACGGTCCGGCGGGGTGGACTTGAAGCGCCCCGTGCGCACCAGGGTGATCGGCCCGAGAATGCCTTGGGCGATGAGTTCCTTCGCCTGCAAGGCGCAGGTGGCCTGCCGCGCCTGGTGTCCGAGCTGGAAAACCACTTTGCTCCGCTTGAGCGCGTCGCGCATCCGCTTGGCCTCCTCGAGCGTCCGGGAGAGTCCTTTTTCGCAGTAGATATCTTTGCCGGCTTGGACTGCGTCGAGCACCATCGGGCAGTGCCAATGGTCGGGCGTGGCGATGACCACGGCGTCCACCTTCGGGTCGGCCAGCAACTCGCGATAATCCTCGTAGGCTTTGGTCTCAGGATTCCGGCTGCGCTCGAGGCCCTTCTGGCGGTGTGGCGCATAAACGTCGCTGACGGCCACGACCTTGACTCCGGACGCCACCGCCACGGCGTTCAGTAGGTCGCCGCCGCGAGTTCCAATGCCGATGCACCCCACCCCGATGGTCTGGTTGGGCGCGGGTGCGGACCGGACCGAGGGCGCGACGGTGGAAACGGAGGCGAGTGCGGTGGCTGTGTGTCCGGCAGTCCGAAGGAACTGGCGCCGGTTAAGGAACGACTGTTTGCTCATGGTAGGCATTTGTGGTTGTTCAATTGCGATTACCAATGCACGCCGTATTCGTCCAGCGGTTTTTCCGCGCGAATGCTCTGTTGGATGAAGTCAAACGCCTCGGCCCGAATCCGGTCCACCCGGCGACCCGCTTCCAGGTGCAGATCCAATTGGGCAGGCGTCCATCTCGCCTCGAACACCTGGATCAGCTCGGCCGAACTGACGACTTCGACGCCGAGGTCGCGGATTGCCTCGATCGTGCCGGCGTCCACGTTGGCCACGTAGGGCACGGCGCAACGCGGCGAATACTGCATGGCCACTTTCTTCGCCCCTTGCAGCAGTTGGCGCAAGCCCGCCTCCTGCTCCTGCCAGCGGGCGTACGGGAGCTTGGCGCCGGGCAACGCATCGAGGACGTGCGGCTCCACCTGGTGGACCGATGCCCGCGGCTCGCCGCGCGCCGGGATGGAATAATACCAGCGCCGGGAAACCAGGCTGATCGGCTTGAGGCCCAGTAACCGGTAGGCCAGCAGGTCCCGCTCGTGATGGTCGAAGAACAGCCAGCCATCGAGGCGGGCAGCTCGCAGCTCGCGTTGAATGGAATCGAGGTTCATCATTCGGTCGGTCCACGACAACTGCACGGGCCCCCGCACGCAGCGGCTTTTCTGGCCGTGAGCCTTTGTTCAATCTCCTTCGCCGTGGGCGCGATGGAGAGCCCGCCCAGTGCGGTGCAGCGCAATTCGCGCGGCATCTGGCCGGCCACCCTCTTGGCCGTCTCGATCACTTCGTCCAACGGGATGAGCGGATCGAAGCCGGCGAGGGCCATGTTCGCGGAGGCCAGCGCGTTGGAGGCGGCCATGACGTTCTTGCCGAGGCACGGGGCTTCGACGCGGTTGGCGATGGGGTCGCAAACGAGGCCCAGCATGTTCTGCAAGGCCATCGAGGCCGCGGCGAGGGCCTGATCCCGCGTGCCGCCAGCAAGGGTGACGAGCGCCGCGGCCGCCATGCACGCCGCCGCGCCGCCTTCCGCCTGGCACCCGCCGACTTCCGCCGCGAAGGTCCACTGGGTGGCGATGAACACACCGATCAATCCAGCGGCGAGCAGCGCCCGCGCCATGTGCTCCTCGCCCTGGCCCCTCGCCTCCGCCATGCCGATCACCGCGCCGGGCAGAGCGGCGCAGGCCCCGGCGGTCGGCGCGGCGACGATGACGCCCATGCTGCTCTTGACCTCCATCAACGCGGTGACGTAGAGCACGATGCGGTTCAAGGCGCCGCCCTCGAGCAGACGGCCCGCGTTCAACAGTTCCGCAAACCGCCCGCTCTGATGCCCGAGCACGCGATCCTCGTAACTCGTGCCGGCAAGGCCGCTGGCGATGGAGTTGCGCAGGATGCGGACGATGGCGAGCATCTTCGCCAGCACTTCGGCCTCCGTGAAACCGCCGCGGGCACGCTCGTACTCGACCGCGAGCAGCCAGAGGGGGGTATTTCGTGCGCTATCGTGCCTCAGCGTTTCGGCACAGGTTGTGAAAGGCAGACGCAGGTCTTTCCGCGATGGCACCGGAAGCACGGGGGAGAGTTTCTTCACCGCGAGCGGCGTCAAACCGGTGGGGGAGACAAATTGGGCTGCCTTGACCTGCACGAGTTGCCGTTCGCCCAAATCGTGGACGATGATTTCATCGGCCTTCCATCGGGCTTCGACGCCGGCAGGAAGCCAGATTAGGGTTTCGTGATAACCGCCGTCCATGTGCACCGGCACGCCATCAATGCCGATGACTTCCATCATGCCGCCGCCGGTCGAGATGGCGATGAGGGAGTGCGTTTCCCGTTCGTTGCGCAGCGTGAGGCGGTACGTGTTCGGATGCGGGTCGCCGACCTCAACGGTTTCGATGCGCAGTTTGATGCCGGCGTCCGCCAGCGCCTGCGCGGAGGTGGGCAGGCGGTCGTCATCCGCCTCCCAGCCGAGCAAACCGCCAAAGAGACCCATGTCGCTTCCTTGGCTTTCGTGGGTAGTCGGCAGCGAGCCAGCACGGTCAAACTCGACGAGCACCTCGGCGATTTCGCCATCCATCAAATCCCGGGCGAGCCGCCCGATGCGCAGCGCCGCGGCGCAATGGGAACTTGAAGGCCCGCGCATCACGGGGCCGATCACGTCGTTGAAAATGGAGACGGGGGTCATGGGGTAAGGTGCACTTGGCTGGCCGGGCGAGGCTCCGTGAAGGTGGGTTCGCGAAGTGGCGGTTTGCAGAATGCAATTCTGCTATGCGGCAGATTGAACATCTGCGCTACGGCCACCCGAGACTGACCTGTTACAGTCAATGGGTAGGGTCCCTTGCGAGGGCTTTCTCGATTTCGGCGGCCTTGCTCTTTTCCCAGGATTCCTTGTCCGCCCGGAACTTGTCCTCGAGGCGTTCGAGGGTGGCTTTGGCCTCGAGAATCTGCCGCTCGGTGTCGGCAAGCTGGAGCTCCTTGCGCTGCCGGTTGGCGCTGTGGCGCTGCTGGGCCCGCTCGTCCGCGCCGGCCGGGGCGGGGAATTTGATCGGCGTTTCCTCCGGCAGCCAGTCGTCGCTGCGCTGCGTGCCCAGCGGAACCTGGCGGTGATTGACAAGGTTAGCCAGCGGATTGCGCGCCCAGGCGTAGCGGTAATGCTCCGGTTGCGCGACGAACGGGCTGGTCAGCACCAGGACGTTGCGTTTCTGGATCGGGCGGTTCTGGCCGTCCACGCCCTCGGTGAGATAGTCGATCTGGGCGGGATAGAAACGGCGGTCCCTTCCGGCGATGGCGAAACCGAGCAGCCTGCCGTCGCTGTCGTCGCGCGTGCGGATTTCCGTGCTCATGGTTAGGCGCAGCGTGCCACTGGTCGCCTCGGCTTTCTCAATCGTCGGCGGGAGCCAGTAGTCATCGGCATCGCGGGTGCCGAGGAGCCGGTATGGGCTGGCCAGCGCCCACTTGGCGGCGCGTTCACCCACCGGGATCTTGATCTGCGGGTGATACCAGCTCTTGCGCAGGTCGTAGGAACTGGCGTACCCGATCGTCTGGTCGCCGGCAGCGCGAAGATCCCGGAAGGTTTGATACTGAGCTTCCCGAATCAGCGCTCCGACATCGGCCATGGGCTCGACGAAATGATCGAGCGTTTGCGGTTCGCCGGCGGTGCAAAGCGAGACGATGCAGAACGGCAGCTCCGCGTCGTTGAAGGCCGCGCGCCACGACTGGATCATGCCGCCAAACACCTGCCGGTACATGCGCGCGCCGGCCGAGCCTTCGAAGCAATTGTTAAAGCCCTGGTGAAAAACCGCCCCGCGAACGGCAAGCCCTTCAAGGGGTCGAATCACGGAGGCGTAACAGTAACCGGGCCGGTTCCGGTCAACCGCCGGACCCGGGCGCAGATCCGTGGGTGGCTGGCTGTGGGCGGGCATCGGCTTGCCTTCTTTGGCGAGCTTGGCCATCTGCGCTTCGTAGCTGGCGAGGCGTTTCTTCAGATCGTCCTGGGCGTCGTAGGCGGCGATCTTGTCCTGCCACTCTTGCATCTTTTCCTTCGTTTCCTTGCCCTGGATCGAGCGCATCACGTGCTCGGGCGTCCAGGTTTCCACGGTGGTGCCGCCGATCGAAGTGTCAATAAGCCCGATCGGCACTTGGGTGGCCAGGTGGATGCGGCGGCCGAAGACGTAGCCGATCGCGGAGAACTCCTTGACCGTTTCCGGCGAGCAGACTTCCCAGTCGCCCTTGCGGAAGTGGCGCTGCGACCAGTCGCTCCATTCGTGCAACCGCTCGAAGCTTGGCACCGAGGCAAAGCCCTTCCCGACCGGCATGGTCAGCAGGCGGATTTCGGGGAAGTTCGCCGAGGCGATCTCCAGCATCCCGTCATCCACCTTGGCGATTTCGAACTCCATGTTGCTCTGTCCGCCGAGTACCCAGACATCGCCGACGAGGACGTTCTCCAGCCTTAGCGTCCGGTCGCGCCCGGCAATGGTCATGACGGCGGGCGATGCGTTAGCCGGCAGGGCGGGCAGGCTCGCCGTCCAGAACCGATCCGGGCCGGCGGTGGCCTGCGCGGATTGCCCGGCGAAGGTCGCCGTGACCTTTTCGCCGGGACTGGCCCAGCCCCAGATGACCAGAGGCTTGTCGCGCTGGAGGACCATGTTGCTTTGGAAGGCGTTGGCGACGCACAGGCCGTTGCCGATGGCGGGCACCTCGACCACGTCCTCGCGCGGCAGGGCCTGCTGCTCGGCGGTACCCGCAGCCACCACGGCCAGGCTTGCCACCAGTATCACACTTTTTAACCGGGACCTTCGCTCGATGTTCATACGGAAATGTCCATGCAGCTTCTCATTGGGTTCCGGTCATGGGCAATTGTTTTACGATGATGCCGTACGGAGCGTTTGTGTCGAACGTGCCCATGCCCACCTGGCCGTAGCGGTTGTTACCCCACGCCCAGAGCGCCCCATCCGTGCGCGACGCTACGGTGTGACGGCCTCCCGCCGCGATAGTCTGAACGCCCGGCAGCCACGCCCGCCAGAACTCCTGGCCGGCGCCGGCGGGAACGACCAACGGGCTGCCGTTGTTGGGCACGGAACGTAGAGGCCCTTGGGGCTGGTCGGCTCGCTGGAGAGCGCCGGTGAAACGAATCGTCACGTGGGTGCCCGTTCGCTCCAGGCTGATCACCGGTCGGGTGCCGGCTCCCAGCGAGCGGGCCAGGAATAAGCCCAGGAACAGCAGGGCCAGGGCAACAACTCAAAATCCTGACGCCGCTCGTTCATCTGTAACCCTAGGTTGCCGCCCGAGTCCGAAAGCCGAAAACACATTTCAACTTTCTGCCGCGGAAAGCACTTCGAACATCTCCGGGCCGGCGGGGGCCAATCGCCCTGGACCTCGCCCTGAACCCAGCGGCGGCTTGACCGCTTGTCTGGTTCAACTTAAGATGACCCGGTTATGAATACCGTCATCAACGTCAAAGAGCTGCGGGCCGGGTTGCCCAAAGTGGTGCAACAGGTCCGCCGCGGCGTCCGGTTCACCGTGCTTTACCGGAGCCGTCCGGCCTTTCAAGTGGTGCCGGTTCACGCTCCCGACCAGACCCCGGGCGACGTGAAGGACGATCCACTGTACCGGGCGAAGCCCTTAGGCCGGTCAGCGGACGGACGGTCCGCGGCGGATCACGATGAAGTGCTTTACCGCCGATGAAACTCCTGTTCGTGGACACCGCTGGCTGGATGGCCTGCGCAGACGAGTCCGATCCCGCCCATCGCTGGGCCGTCGCGGTTCGGGATGCCTGGCTCGAAGGAGGAGGGTTCTTCGTCACGAGCGATCATGTGGCGGACGAAACCCTCACGCTTTTGAGAATCCGTTTGGGGATCGAAGCGGCCGAGGCCTGGTGGCGGCAGGTGGACGACAGTCCGCGCGTCCGTTGGGAATACGTCACGCTCGCACGGGCCGACAAGGCGCGCACGCAGTTCTTCCGCTATCGTGACAAAGACTTTTCATTCACCGACTGCACCAGTTTCGTGCTGATGCGCGAACTCAAGTTGCGCGAAGCGCTAACCACCGACCACCACTTCGTCCAAGCCGGCTTCGGGATCAAACCCTGAACCGTAGCGGCAAATGTGAGTTCGCTCTGACTTCCTGAGCGATTTGAGCCGACGCACGTCGGCTGCTACAGAGTCTTGAAAGAAGCTCCTTCCGCCAGCAACTTCCGCGCTACGGCGGCGGCCCCTAATTCGTCTGGACATCCGCCGCGACTTGTAGCTCTCAGCCACGGTGTGGGGTCGGTGGCGCGAACCCTGCGATTGGACTACAACAAACTGAAGCGCCAGTTGGCTCCCCCCGCTCCGGCAATGCCCCTGGCGCCAGCGTCGTTTGTGGGACTGCAGCCACGCGACTGGATGACCCAAGCCGCCACCCTCTGCCGCAAATGCCTGCGAGCCAAGCTCTACTTGCTGAAAACTCCGGCCCGCCTGGTCCGCATCCTGGCGACGACGCAACCGCTCATTCAGGCTACCGTTCACGAACTGGATGACACCCCCTTGCGGGTGCAGAGTCTGCGCCAGCAACCGACCCAGGCTCCCCCGCCGCCGGAAGGCCAGAAACGGACCGGCATTTTCACCACCAGCCAACATCAGGCACACCTTGATTTTGCCGGAACAACCGCCGCTGGAACGTCTGCAAAGGAGCCTGATACGTGGCCGCGCCGCTGCCATTTTCAGACCCTGAACTCCGGTTGCTGCGCTCCTTGTTGCAGCACAAGGTGAGGTTCATGGTGGTCGGATTCGCGGCGGCCACGCTCCAGGGCGCCCCGGTCGTGACCCAGGACGTTGATCTCTGGTTTGAGAACCTCGGTGAACAGAAGATCTCCCGTGCTGTGACTGGTCCCGCAGCGCGGGACACCGTCGCGCTCCGTGCGGTGAAGAGGCGTGAACGTCGTCAACGTGAACGGCGTGATCTCGGTGAAGCCGATTCTGCCCGCGAGCGTTTCCGGACCTTGCCGAATCAAGTCCCGGGACACGCTGCCCAGGATCAAGAAGCGCGCCGGCGTTTCCGGCCGATCCGCCAGCACGCGCAACACCGGAAACATATCCGGGCGGCGCTGGATTTCATCAATCACCACCAGACCGCGCAGACCCTCCAGCGCGAGCTTGGGATGCTCCAACCGACCCAGATGCACCGGGTCTTCGAGATCGAAATAGTCCTGCTCCATCGGAAATTCTGCCGAAGCCGTTTCTGATGGCCGTGTCCAGCACGGCCAGCCAATCCTCGCCGCCCGCCAGAATCTGCTCCGTCGTGGGTGCTCGATGATTTTCCAGTCGTGCCGGCTGGCCTACCCGGGAAACGCCGCCGGTGTCGAGCAGTGGGGGGGGCTTGCTCATTCAGGAACGATGATCGGGAGTTTCGCCGCCTTCCAGGCGCTCATGCCGCCGATCACGTTGGCAACCTCGGCGCAGCCCTCGCGCTTGAGGAACGACGCGGCGATGGAGGCGCGGTAGCCGCTGCCGCACACCACGGCCACCGGTTGGTCGTGGGGCACTTCGCCGACGCGCTCCTCCAACTGGCCGCCATGCACGTGGAGCGCGCCTTCAATGTGGCCGGCACGCCATTCCTTCTCCGTGCGGACGTCCAGCACGGTCAGGCCGGAGCAGTCTGGCGCCACTCGTTGTTGCAGTTCATGCACGGACAGCGTGTCGAGCCGCGCGAGGGGCAGGCCGCGCGTCGCCCACGCCTCCAGGCCACCCTCAACCCAGCCCTGGACCTGATCGAATCCCACGCGCACGAGATGCGTCGCCACTTCGGGCATCTGAGCAGGTTCGTCCAGCACGACGAGAATCGGGTGGTCATACGGCAACACCCAGCCGGCCCAGGTCGGGAGGTTCGGCCCGAACGGAATGCTGATCGCGCCCGGTATATGCGCGGCGGCAAAGGCCTCCTTCGTGCGCACGTCCAGGATGAGGCAGGATTCGCATTCCCGCGCGTGAACCTCCTGCGCGCTCCAGCGTTTGCGCCCCGGCAGTTCCGGGCCGAGAATCGCAGGGCCCTCGCGGTTGACTTTCTTCATGCGCCGAAAATAGGGCGGTGCAAGCGGCATCTCGGCCATGAGATCGCGCACCCATTGCTCCTGGGGCTTGCTCACCAGGGCCGGATTGAACCGCCGCTCGTAGCCGACGGTGGACGACCGGCGCGAATTCAGCGCCTTGCCGCACAAGGAGCCCGCGCCGTGGGCTGGAAAAACCTCGGTGAAATCCGGTGTGCCGGCCAATGTTTCAAAGACGCTGCGATAGAGCTGCCCGGCCAGTTCCTGCTTTTCCTTCTCGCCGAGCAAGTCCGGGCGGCCCACGTCGCCGACGAACAGAAAGTCGCCGGTGAACAGCATCCACGGCGTGTCCGCGCTGCGGGAATGATCGAAGAGCGCCCATGACATGTGCTCCGGGGTGTGGCCGGGCGTGTGCATCGCGCGCAACCGCAGCGCGCCGATCTGTACGTCGTCGCCGTCCTGTGCCACGTGGTCGGTGTAGGGCGGTGTCCATTCGCGGCCTCCCAGGCCGGAGCAATGGATCACCGGAGCTTCGGCCAACCGGGCCTTGAGTTCGCGCGACCCGCTGACGAAATCGGCGTGAACGTGCGTTTCCAGGACGTGCCGCACGCGCAGTTCGTGCTCGCGCGCGAAACGCAGCAGCGGTTCGACATCGCGCGTCGGATCAATGACCGCCGCCTCTCCGGTGGCCTCGTCGGCCACGAGGTAGGAGGCAATGGCGAGGCCGGGAATGAATCGTTGGTGGAGAATCATGGCTGGGTTTGGGTTTGGCGGTTCTTCAGCAGGTGGACAAGCCGGTGAGTTCGAGGAGTTTATGGACGTGGTTTTTCATGGCTTGATTCTACCGGTTCGGTTTTGGACGAACAACTCTTCCGGATAGAGGCCGCCGGCACGGGAGCTGACCCGCGAGTTCCTCGGCGGGGTAGGTCCAGATTTCCGCCAAAGTCGGATGGTAGTGCGGCATGGCGGCGAGTTCGCGCACCGTCATGCGGCCGTGCATCGCGGCCACGATTTCGTGGATGAGTTCGCCGCCACTTGGGCCGACGCACGCGCCGCCGAGGATTTCCCCCGTGGCCGGGTGCGCCAGCAATTTCACGAAACCGTCCGTGGCGTCCATGATCAGGGATTTGCCGTGGTCGTTGAACGGATATTGGGCGACGAGGACGCGTTGGCCTGCGACGGCGGCTTGTTTTTCCGTCAACCCAACCGTGGCAATCTGCGGCTCGGTAAACACAATCTGCGTCAGCAGCCGGTAATCCATGACTCGCGGACGTCGAGGATGAAGGATGTTGTGCGCCGCGGTTTCACCTTGCTGAATGGCCACATGAACCACCTCATGCGGACTTGTGCAATCGCCCGCCGCGTAAATGTGCGGCGCGGTCGTCCGCATCCGTTCGTCGGTCACGATTCGTCCGCCGTCCGTTTCCACACCGGCCCGTTCGAGGCTGATCGATGCCGTGTTGGGACTGCGGCCCAGCGCGAGAAGCATTTCCTCGGCGGCGACCCGCCTTCGCTTGCCCGCGTGCTGAAACTCCACGACCTTCTTCGGTCCTTCCCGCCGGGCGTTAAGCAAGGTTGTGCCGGTGAACAATCGGACGTCATCCCGTTGTAGCGCGGTTTCCAGCGTCTCGGCGGCATCCGAATCGAATCCGCGCAGGATGTGGTTGCTGCGCTGAATCAGCGTCACCGCCACGTCGAAGCGCGCAAACAACTGCGCCAACTCCACCGCCACGCTGCCGCCGCCCAGCACGATGAGCGATTTGGGCAGCCGCCGGAGTGTGACTGCGTCATCGCTGGTGATGAATCCGGCCTCGCCCAGTTGCGGCAGCGGGGGCGGCGACACCACCGAGCCGGTGGCCAAAATAAAATGCCGGGCGGTCAACGTCCGCCCGTTTCCCAGGTCCAGCGTGTGCGGATTCCGAAAGCGGGCGCGGGCGCGGATGAGCGCGAAGTCTCCACCAATGAGTTGCTGCTGACGGTAGCCGGCGAAATCCCGGATCATGGATTCCTTGCGCACCATGACTTCGTTCCACTGAAAGGGGACGGGCTTGCGCTGCATACCCCAAATCTCCACGCGCTGCGCCTGGTGACGCACTTCCGCCGCCCAGAGCAGTGCCTTGCTCGGCATGCAGCCGCGCAAAATGCACAAGCCGCCCAACTCGCGCCCGCCTTCGATCAAGGCTGTGCGCAAGCCAGCATCCGCCGCTGTCCTTGCCGCGGCAAAACCAGCGCTGCCGCCGCCGACAACGGCCACATCGAACGCAAAACGGGATCGGCTTTCCGGCTTCACAGCTTGATGACATCACTTTGCGCCGGCCAAGATGAGGCAAGGACCCGGAGCGCCGGGATGGTACGTGTCGAATTCAGCCAGAGCTTTCTTCGCGTGGGCCTGGTCGCCCGAGAGCGCCCAGCAACCGGCGGCCAGGACGAGGGCGCGGACTCGTGTCCGCCAGGAGGATGGGAATCGAGGATCAGTGTTCATGAACGTTCTTGCAGGTCGATGACGCGTATGGCTTCAGTGTCCTTCCGCCGATTGTCTCGTCGTGCAAGCGTAGACGATCGGCGCCGTGCTAGGGTTTCGCTTCCGGCAACAGTCTCTGCAAGAGTCCGAAGTCCAATGCTGCCGCGGGGGCGAAGGCAGGGGACGCAACATAGCACAGCAGGCTGTGCAGCAATTGCCGCGCCTCGGGATGCTCCTGCAGGCCCAGCAGGTCGCTCGCGCAGACCAGCAGTCTGCCCGGCCCCACCCGGGTTTCGAACAGCAGACCCAGCTTGTGGTTGCGGGCGAAGTTGTCAATGACATGGATGATCGGGCGGTAGTCCGCCGGGGTGTCGTCCAGGATGATCGGCCGGGCGGTCTTCACCAGGCGCCACCATTGCCAGTTGCTGTGAAACTCGGTGGGAAAGCGCGCCAGGGCGGCATGGGCCGGATCGCAGAGGAAACCCTGCGTGCCCGGCGCCGGCTCGATCCCGCGTTGTTGGGCGCCGCGGGCGAACATGGGCCAGCACCAAAAATCGGTCTGGAACGCGCCTTTCACGCAGTGCTCGAGTTCGTCGTGTCGGGGAAAGAGAAGGACCTTGCCGCCGCGATCCAGATGCTGACGCACTGCCGTGTCGAGGCGGTCAGCGATGAGGACACCCGCAGGCGTGCGCGTGTCCGCCTTCGGCGGGTAAACCCAGAGGTCATACCGGTTGCAGTAAGGGGTCCCGTCGATGGCCGTGGTCAAGTCGAGTTGTTGGGGCGCGTTGACCCGGTCCAGGGGAACGCGGATGTGGCCTACAGGACCGACTTCACCCTGTTTAATCGTCAGCGGACCCAGCACGCCGGAGGCAACCACCGGACCGTCGCGCTCGGCCAGCGTCCACGCCACGCGGGCGCTAGGGAGGTCGGCTGCGCCGTAGTGGGCAATCTTGATCTCGCCCGCGAAGGTTTCGCCGGTGGTCCACGCGTATTTCTCCATCAACAGCAGCGGCACGGTCTCGGAACAGAACTGCCGCCATGCCTCGGGCGCAAGAATACCCTTGGATTCCATGAACACGTTCAGCATGCCTACCAGCGCCGTGCCTTGGCCGAGGAAATCCACCAGGTCCAGCAGTTGGAAGCCGGCAAAGCCGGGTGTGCGCAAGGCGGTTTCGATGTCCTCCCGGTAGCAGATCGCCGACAAGGCCCCGGACGCCCGCAAGAAATCGTGCGACAGCCCCAGGAGGTTGGCCGCCCGCAATCGCTCGCGAAAAATCTCGAGGTTGCGCGCCTTGAGCACGCCGGTGTACTTGGGAATTTCACTAAAGTCGGGCGCCACCTGGTACTGCCCGGTTTCATGCCCGATAACCGGCGCGGGCACCTCCGCAATCGAAGCGGAGTAATCCATCAAAGTCGAAGGCGGACGATGCTCGATGTGGCCTGCGCCAAAGTCGGCCGAGAAGAACGAGCCGCGCACTGGCAGCGTCTTACCGGTTTTGCCGGTGACCCAGAAGTCGTCGCCAGCGGCGAAGCTGGGCGCCCAATGCAGGTTGTTGGCCCCCTGGGCATAGAGCCGGCGGGGATCCAGCTCCCTGAAGTAGGCGACCATCTGATACATGGCCGGCGCGCGGCCCAGCTCGTTGCCTAAGGTGAACATGACAAACGAGGGATGGTTGCCGTAGGCCCTGAAGATCAGGGTGCCTTCCCGAAGCAGGTAAGTGGCCAGCGGCGTGTGCGGGGAGGTGTCTTCCATCTCGATGAAATCCACATTGTAACGCTCGCCCGGCTCCCGCTCCTTCAAGGACCCGAAGCGGCTGCTCTTGTTGGGCAGCTCGGGCGCCAGATACATGCCCACTTCGTCGGCGGCCTCGAGCGCCGCCTCGGGCGGGAACCACGAGTGAAAGCGGTAGTGATTTAGGCCGTATGACTTGGCGATCCGCAGCAACCGAATCCACTCGGCCTTGTCCATGGGCGGATAACCGGTGGCAGGGAAAAAGCAACAGTCAATTCGCCCTCGCAGGAAGACGGTGCGGCCATTGATCTTCAACCGCGTGCCGTCCCGGACGAATTGACGCATGCCGAAGTTGACGATCCGCTCATCCCGAAAGCGCTGACCGCCAGCTTCGGTGTCCAGCGAGACGGTCAGGCGAATCAGGGCCGGGTTGAACTCGTCCCACAAGGGCACCGCCTGGCCCAGCTTGTAGATGAAGGTGACCTCGTTCTTCTCCTCGAGGGCGCTGGCGGTCGTGGACTGCGCCGCGAAAGACACCGACACAGGCACATTCCAGCTTTGTCCCAAGACTGTGAGCTGGCCCGTGGCCGCCTGGCCCGTAAGGTTGCCCACTACCGCCCGGAGGGTCGCTTGCTGGTTGGCCACGTCCGGATAAACTTGGACCTCATCGAGCCAGACCGGATCGGTGGCCCGCAGTTCCATGCGGCCGACGATGCCGTTCCAGTTGCTCTGCGTGCGCTCGTCTACCGCGTGGGAGGGGCCGACCGGCGGCAGCTTTTCGTTGTCCACCAGCACGGTCAGCGTGTGCCGGCCAGGCCGGAGGGTGCGGGTCAGGTCGTAGACCTGCGGTGCGCTGAGGGTGTCCTCCGCGCCGCAATCCCGATCGTCCACCCACACCCGAGTGTGCTTGCTTCGCTCCAGCAGCAGGGTGATCCGTTTGCCCCTCCAGGGTTCGGGGATGACCACCTCGCGTTGGTACCAGGCCGGGCCTTTCCAGTACCAGACCCGCGAGAGACGCTCGACCTGCCGTTCGTCCTTGAATACCCCTCTGTGGTTGGTGTCGGTTGTGCCGGGCAGGTTTACCGAGTCATTCAGTTTTTCCGTGAACCACCTCTTCTCGACGCCGACGTTCTCCGGATCGAGCCGGAGCCGCCAGGCGCCGGCGATAGGGATGACGTTTTCCTGCGCCGATGCGGCGGCGCTGGCCCAGGTTGTCAGGGCGGCCAATGACCAGGCGAGCAGGCCAGTGCGGACCCAACGTGTCATCGCGACGAATTCATACCACGGTGAACGACGGCGGCCCAGCGCGACCTGGCCCACGCGTGCTGCGGCGGCGACTCCACACGCCCATCGACCAAACAAATTGGCATCCACCAGAATCATCGCAAGCGTTGACGCCAAGGTGGTCGGCGCTCATGGGGGCCATACACCGGTAGGGCGCGACCGCTGGGCGCGCCGAACAAG
>VHCO01000019.1 GCA_016871715.1 Verrucomicrobiota bacterium | reverse complement strand
GCGGCCATTCGGCTCGCCCAGCGCCTCGGGTTCCAAGTGGCGACCAACACCACCGTCTACAAAGAGACCGACCCGGCCGAACTCGAGGACATGTTCCGCTTCTTCTCTTGGCTGGGCGTCGATGGCCATACCATATCGCCCGGGTACGATTACGACGCCGCCAAACAGGACATGGTTCGGCGCCTGGGGCGCGATCCGCAGGACTTCTTCCTCACGCGGGACCTGACGCGGAAGAAGTTTGGCCGCATCCTGGAGTGGGGGCGGCAGTTCACCATCTTCGGCACGCCGGTCTACCAGGAGTTTCTGGCCGGCTTGCGCGAGTTGACGTGCACCGCCTGGGCGATTCCCACCTACAACGTGAAAGGCTGGAAGGCACCGTGTTACCTCATGACCGACGGCCACTACGCGCACTACCAGGAGATGCTCGAGCGCGTCGATTGGAACAAGTACGGCGTCGTGGACGGGCAGGCTCGGGATCCGCGTTGTGCCAACTGCCTGGTGCACTGCGGCTACGATCCCAGCGGCGCCCTGGGCACCAACTACCAGCGCGGGGATCATTGGAAGAACTTCAAGTACAACTTCTGGCCACGCCCGCCTGCGGACCCCAAGGGGCAACACGTCCAAGCCTTCAACGGCGTCTCGATCGGCAAAGGGCACTTGGCGCGGGCTAAGCCGGCGCGCCCAACCTCGACCGCGCCCGCCGGCGGCAACGGCGCTCCACCGCCCCACGCCAGCACCTACTGCGGGTCGGGCGATGCGCGGCGGCGACGTGAGGAACTGGAGCAGGGCCGACGGGCGCCAGCGGCTGAGTTGGCGGCCGAGTAGCGGGGCGCCCTGGGCCACGCCCATGCCAAACCAAACTGTGCCGCAGACGACGGAGTCGAAAACCCAGACCGAGCCCGGTGCGGCCCGGGCGCGCTTTCCTTCGCTGCACGATCCCCGGTACCCGGTGCATCGGGTAGCCAGTCGATTGGAGCCGTATTTGCATGCGATCGTGGACCGGTTCCAGCCCGAGAAGATCATCCTTTTTGGCAGCTACGCGTCCGGCCAACCCACGGAGCACAGCGATTTCGATCTGCTGGTGATTCGACGAGATATGACTTCTGAGAACGCCAGCAACCTCGAGATTCGTCGTGCCTTGTGGGCTGTTCCGGGTGCTCGCCCGTCCTTTACGATCCTCAGTAAGACGCCCGAGCGAGTCGCGGAGCGCTTGACGGTCGGGAGTCCTTTTTACCAGGATATCATCGCCCACGGGTTGGTGGTCTATGCTGCGTAAACAATCGGATGAACGCGATCCGGCGGACTGGTTTTACCTGGGCGCCGACCGGCTGAAGGCGGCGGATCTCCTTTGGCAGCACGAGGGCCTGACCGCCGCAGGCATCGAACTGCTCCAGGAAGCTGTCGAGCGTTACTTGACTGGACGGACATCGGCGAGAACTACCAGTCCCTGCGGCATCAATCCGACCAAATGGTTGGCCACATCCAGCAGAGCTTACCTCAGTTTTTCCCCTCGACACCACCTGTCCCATGACTCGAACGCTTTTTCTATCCCCACCCTCCTTCGAGGGCTTTGACGGTGGCGCAGGATCGCGCTACCAGGCCAAACGCGAGATTACCAGCTACTGGTATCCGACTTGGTTGGCGCAGCCGGCCGCTTTGGTGCCCAACGCGCGCCTGCTCGATTGCCCGCCGCACAGCGTGGGGATCGAGACCTGCCTGCGCGAGGCCCAGCCGTACGACCACGTGATCGTCCACACCTCGACGCCATCGTTGCGCAACGATTGCCGCGTGGCGGAGGCCCTGAAACAACGAAACCCAAGCGTCACCATCGGGTTCGTCGGCGCGCACGCGGCGGTGTTGCCGGCGGAAACGCTCAAGGCCTCGCCCGCTATCGATTGGGTGGGCCGGAAGGAGTTCGATTTCACCTGCCAGGAAGTGGCGGCGGGCCGCCCGCTGGCGGAGGTGGACGGATTGTCATTCCGACGCGAAGGCAAGATTGTCCACAACCGGGAGCGCGAATTGATCCAAGACATGGACGCGCTGCCTTGGGTGGTAGACGTCTACAAACGCGACCTCGAAGTCGAGAAGTACTTTATCGGTTACCTGCTGCATCCGTACTTGAGCCTGTACACCGGGCGCGGGTGCCCGGCCCAATGCACGTTCTGCCTCTGGCCCCAGACCATCGGCGGCCACAAGTACCGGGTCCGTTCGCCCCAGAACGTTGCCGGCGAATTGGCGCACGCCAAGAAGCTCTTTCCGCAGGTCAAGGAGTTCTTCTTCGACGACGACACCTTCACGGCGAACCTGCCGCGGGCGCGGGAGATTGCCCGACAGCTCAAACCGCTCGGGTTGACGTGGTCGTGCAACAGTCGGGCGAACGTGAACTACGACACGCTCAAGCTGATGAAGGAGTGCGGCTTACGCCTGCTGTTGGTCGGGTACGAGTCGGGCAGCGAGGACATCCTCAAGCGCGTGAAGAAAGGCGTTACACTCGATGAGATGCGGGTCTTCACCCAAGCCTGCCAAGAGCTCGGCATCGTCATCCACGGCACCTTTGTCCTGGGTTTGCCCGTCGAAACGCGCGAGACCATCGAGCAGACCATTCGGTTCGCCCAGGAGTTGGATGTGTTCAGCATTCAAGTCTCGCTCGCGGCACCTTACCCGGGCACTGAACTGTACGAAATGGCCCGCCAAAACGGGTGGTTCGCCAAGCAGGACAAGACCGACATCCTCTTGGGCGACGGCCTGCAACAGTCCACCCTCGAGTACCCGGGGCTGAGCAAGGAGGAGATCTTCGAGGCTGTCGAGCAGTTCTACCGCCGCTATTACCTGCGACCCAAACCCGTGCTGCGCATCATCAAGACCATGCTCGAGGACAAGGAGGTCTGTGTGCGCCGGTTGAGGGAGGGGTACGAGTTCTTCCGCACCTTGGCCCAGCGGCGAGACGAGGTGGCCCACGGTTCGGCGGGCGCCTGATGCGCCTGGCCCCAGCTTCGTTCCTCGGCCGGTCGAGGATCGCTGCGCCTCCACTTCCGCTCTCGAGTCTCGCCGACGGCCCGGCGACGCCCCACCCCAATCGGAGGGGTTCTTCCGCGGACCCTCAAGGTTCAAGGAACTCCGCCGCACCCGGCTGAGCCGCGAACGCGCCCAAACCACCCAGGAGGTTGCGAACGTCCAGAAACCTTAAACGCCGCATGACCTCGACGGCTTGGCCGCTGCGACTGCCGGCGGCGCAGTAGACGAGGTAGGTCTTGGTCCGGTCCAGCTTGTCCAGGTCCGCCTCGAACGTGGTCGCGTAGAAGTTCAAGTTGATCGCGTGCTTGAGGTGGCGCGTGGCGTACTCGCCGGGCGTGCGGACATCGAGGATGGCGAAGCCGGGATCGGTGCTGCGGCTTTGGACCAACGCCAACGCCTCGGCGCCAGTAAGGTTCACCACCGAAGGCTCCGGCGGCGTGGAACAGAGGACCCGGTAGAACATCGGAACGCTCCGTTCCGTGACGGGGTTGGTGATGACGATGTCCGAGAGTGACTCCCAGGAGCTGTGCCAGGGGCCATCCACGGACGAGGCCCATTCGACGCGGCAGGTGACATTGAGTGTCGAGTTGGTCCAGGTAATCAGGCCGTGGTGTGAAAGCGACAGGATCTTGACTTCCTGACCGCGGAGGGCACCCGCGCCGCCTGCGAGCGCTATGCCCAGGAACAGAGCGTTCCAGACAGCGCGGCGAGGTCGCGTTCGCGTTAGGTCGCTTGGGAAAGTCCGTGGCGCGGTACTCGGTCGGTCGGTGGTCCTCATGAGCCGCTTTTAGCGCATCGTGCGCCGGAGGGCAAGGCTACGGCGCGGTGCCGGCCAGCGTCAACTCGGGCACCGCCGCGGTGAGGCTTTTGCGGAACCGCAAGTTGCCTAGGCGCGCGTCGCGGCCGGTTTAACTCGGCTGCGGCTCGTGCAGTGGCAGAGATGACATGCCCCCCCGGAATCGAGGGCAGCCTGCCGGTTGCCGGTTGCCGGAATGCCGGTTGCCGGAAGGGCGCCTGTATGCAGGTGCAACGTTTGGGGGTGACGGTCACCGAGGGTCGGCTGGATCGGGTTGCGGACCTGCCGGTGTCAACTATATCAAACCCGTCAGAACATATTGGTTAGCGGCCAGGCAGGCGGCCCGGGGCGGCCGGGCCAGGTGGCCAGCGGAAGGAAAGAAAAGAAAGGAAGGGAAAGGCGAGGGAAAGGAAAGGCGAGAGGACGCGCAACGAGGAGGAGGAGAGAGTGTCAACAACTATGAGCTTGTCCTTTAATGCTTGGATTTCGCCTTGGCCGAGCCTGCCCGGCCGGCCTAGTCTGGCCCCGCGATGAAGGCTCTCCTGTGCATCGCCGGCGCACTGGCCTTGGCGGGGTCCGTGGTTGTGGCTTGGCCGGGTGTGCCGGCCCCGGGGCCCGGAACTGCTCCCCCGCCCAATTTCGGCGCGTTGCGCCAGGCGATCGCCGACCTGGCCGGGTCTTTCGGTGAACGTTACCCGGGTGCTCAGGGGTACCTGGAGCGCCTTGCGCAGCTCGAACTCGAGGCGGGCGATCCGGCCGCTGGTACGGCGGTGAGGGCGCAGTTTGTCGCGCTGCAGCGGGAGGCCTTACTGGCCAACCCGTTACTCGAATTTCCCGGCCTCTTGGTTGTCAAACGCAGGCCCGCCGGCAAAGGGCCGGACCGCTTCGGGTTCCCCTCGAACCACGAGTGCAACTCCTCCTTGCCGCGGACTGGGTACGACAACGAACTGGCGGTGTTAACGCCGATCGGCCCGGGTGGCAAAGGCAAATGGCGCACGCTGCACCGGCCGGCGCAGGGCGGGTACGTGGGCGAGGTGGACCTCCACTGGGTCGCTGACCGACTGCTCTTCACGCAATCGGATTCGGCCCACTGGCAGATCTGGGAGGTTAGGATCGACGGTTCGGGCCTGCGCCGGGTGTCGCAGTTGCCGGCGGATGTGGATTGCTTCGACGCCTGCTACCTGCCGAGCGGGCAGATTGTGTTCGGCTCGACCGCGTCGTATCAGGCGGTGCCATGTTGGCACGGGCAGAAATGGGTGAGTAACCTCTATCTGATGAACGCCGACGGCTCGGGCGTTCGCCAGTTGTGCTTCGACCAGGACCACGACTTTCATCCGGTGGTGCTGGCCAATGGGCAGGTCCTTTACCACCGCTGGGATTACACCGGGATCAACCACATCTTTCTGCGGCAATTGATGGTCATGAACCCGGACGGCACCGGCCAACGCGCGGTGTATGGGAGCGGTTCTTGGTTCCCCAACGCCCTCTATTTTCCCAAGCCGTTGCCGGGGGAATCCAGTCGCTTGCTCTGCATCTTATCCGGGTATCACGGGGTGCATCGCATGGGGCAGCTTGTCCTGCTGGACACGAGCCGCGGTTGGCGCGAGGCCGACGGCATGGTCGCGCGCATCTCGGGTCGAGGCGACCCGATCCGGCCGATGATTCGCGATGAATTGGTGGACGCGGATTGGCCGAAGTTCCTGCATCCGCATCCGCTGAGCGCCAACTATTGCCTGGTGGCCGGCCAACCTCATCCGGGGGCTCTGTGGGGCATTTACCTCGCCGACGTGTTCGACAACCTGGTGCTGGTGCGGGAAGACCCCGGCTACGCCCTGTTCGAGCCTGTGCCCATCCGCAAAACGGTGCGCCCGCCGGTCCTGCCCGACCGTGTCGAGCTCAGCCGAACGGACCCGGTCGTTTATGTCCATAACATCTATGCCGGACCGGGTCTGGGGGGTGTACCCCGCGGCGTGGTCCAACGGCTCCGCGTGGTGGCGTATCACTTTGGCTACCGGCACTTGGCAGGGCCGGACAAGGTGGGTTATGGCGGGCCGTGGGAAGTGATGCGGATCCTGGGCACGGTGCCGATCGAGAGGGACGGCTCGGCGCTGTTTTGCGTGCCGGCGGGGACGCCGCTGGCCTTGCAGGCCCTGGACGCCGAGGGCAAAGCGGTGCAACTGATGCGCAGTTGGTTCACAGCGCAACCGGGCGAATACGTCTCCTGCGCCGGTTGCCACGAGAGTCCCGCGGAGGTGGCCCTGCCGACGGTTAGCGTCGCCGCGCAACGGCCGCCTCGCGAACTGATCTCATGGTACGGCCCCGCACGCGGGTTCAGCTTCGCGCGCGAGGTGCAACCGGTGTTGAACCGGCACTGCGTATCGTGCCACGACGGCCAACACGCACCGCTGGATCTGCGCCCGACCGAGGCGGTGGTGGACTACGCTGGGCGCCGGATATCGGACCTTGGGGTTCAGCGCTTGCACCCGCAGATGCGGGCCGACACGCAAGGCGCGCTCCGTTATGCGCCCGCCTACGACGCCCTGCTGCCTTACGTGCGCCGTGTCGGAATCGAGGATGACGTGCGGTTGTTGGTGCCCGGCGAGTATCACGCTGACAGGAGCCCACTGATCCAACTGCTGCGCAAGGGACACGGCGGGGTTCGGTTGGATACGGAGGCCTGGGATCGCTTGGCGACCTGGATCGACCTGAACGCGCCGTGTCACGGCACCTGGGGCGAGGTCTATCCCATCCCGGAAGGAAGCCACCAACGGCGCATGGTGTTGCGCCGCCTCCATGCGGGACCCGCTGACGACCCGGAGGTCGTGCCCCCACTCGATCCGATCGACTCGAGTCCCCTCCCGCCCCAGCCTGTGCCCAAGGCCGATCCAGTCCGCCTGGGGGGTTGGCCGTTGGACGCGGAGGCGGCTCAGCGGCGCCAAGCCGCGCTGGGGCCTGCGGAGGAAGTGCTGGACTTGGGCAACGGCGTTCGGATGAGGCTGGTGCGCGTTCCCGCCGGCGAGTTTGTGATGGGCAGCGCCGAGGGTGACCCGGATGAACGCCCGCTCACTCGGGTGGCCATCCGCGCGCCGTTTTGGATGGGCGCGTGCGAAGTCAGCAACGAACAGTACCGGCAGTTCGACCCGACCCACTCGCCCGGGTACTACGCCAAACGCCACGCCCGCAGCGACGACCAAGGTCTGCCCCTCGACGCGCCCAGCCAGCCGGTCGTGCGGGTCGCCTGGGAGGAAGCACTGGCCTTTTGCCGTTGGCTTTCCACCCGAACCGGCCGGCAATTCACCTTGCCCACCGAAGCCCAGTGGGAGTACGCCTGCCGCGCCGGCACCGCCACCGCTCTGGCGTTCGGCACCCTGGACGCCGATCCTTCGACTTGGGCGAATGTGGCCGACCGCTCGCTTAGTCGCGGCTGGCGGGCCGACGGTAAACAGGTCACCGGCGGGCTTGAACATCTAGTCCTCGAGGGTGCCGAACTAAGCGACACTCGCTATCAGGACGGTTCCGTGGTGACGTCACCCATTGGTAGTTTCCGACCGAACGCCTGGGGCCTGCACGATCTGCATGGGAACGCCGCCGAATGGACGCTCTCGGTCTATCAGCCCTACCCTTATAGGCTAGACACGCGACCTCGATTCGCCACTGCAGGCGAGCCGACCGCCGGCGCGCCGGACCTCCGCCGCGCGGTGCGCGGCGGATCGTTCTTCGACCCGCTGGCGCGTTGTCGGAGCGCGGTACGCTTGGCGTATCCGCCGTGGCAGCGCGTGTTCAACGTTGGTTTCCGCGTCGTTTGCCCAGACGAACCGGCCGATCTGGCCCATCGGATTCCATGACTAGCGATTCTCGTTTACTCGTTATTCGTTTGTGTATCCTCCTCACGTCCACCCACACCTCGATTCTATGCGCGCCACCAAACGGTATCCGAACCTGACCGCCGCCCCGGTCTATGTTGCATTAACCCTTTGCCTGTTCGGCTCGGTCGCGGGCGCGTTTGCTGCCGGTGTCGCCGCACCGGCCGCAGCGCGGCCGAACGTGATTATCATCCTCGCTGACGACCTCGGCTACGGCGATCTGGGTTGTCAGGGGCACCCACAGTTCAAGACTCCGGAGCTGGATCGGATGGCGGCCGAAGGGATGCGGCTGACCCAGTTCAACGCTCCGATGCCCTTCTGTGCGCCGACGCGCGCCTCCCTGCTCACGGGGCGGTACCCGGCGCGGTGCGGCCTGGCGTCGAACCCCACTCCGGACGCCACGCCGGCGGCGGACGCGCTCGGGTTGCCGTTGACCGAGGTCACGCTGGCCGAGTTGTTCCGGCAAGGGGGCTACGCCACGGCCATGGTGGGCAAGTGGCACCTGGGCCATCAGCGCCCCGAGTTTCTGCCCACCCGGCGCGGCTTTGACGAGTACCTGGGGATTCTTTACAGCAACGACATGCGGCCGGTGCAACTGCTCGAGGGCGAGCGCGTGATCGAGTATCCCGTGGTGCAGGCCACCCTCACCCGCCGCTACACCGAGCGGGCGCTCGCCTTTATCGAGCGACACCGCACGCGCCCTTTCTTCCTCTACTTCGCCCATGCCATGCCGCATAAACCGCTCGCCGCCGCTGAGGCCTTCTACAAGAAATCCGGCGCCGGCCTTTATGGCGATGTCCTTTTGGAGTTGGACTGGAGTGTCGGCCAAGTGCTGGTCAAACTGCGGGAACTGGGCCTGGACGACCGGACCTTGGTCGTGTTCACCAGCGACAACGGGCCGTGGTTCGGCGGCAGCACCGGCGGCCTGCGGGGCATGAAAGGCAGCTCGTTCGAGGGCGGCTACCGCGTTCCGCTGCTGGCGCGCTGGCCGGGGCGCATTGCCGCGGGTCGGGTCAGCCACGCCCCCGCCGTGATGATGGACCTGTTTGCCACGGCCCTCGCGGCGGCGAACCTGCCCAGCCCGGCCGATCGCGTCATCGATGGCCGCAACCTCCTGCCGCTCCTCACCGGGAACGGCCCCGGTCTGAATGATTTCATCTTCGGCCAAACCGGCGCGCGCTTCGCCACCGTGCGCGACCAACGCTGGAAGCTCCATGTGCTGGCGCCCACCGCCCGCCGCTCCTCCGCCCCGGAAGAGAAGTGGATCGACCCGCGCGGTCCGGATGGTGTCACGATTCTGGCCCCCTACGAACAGTGTCATCCCAGCCAGTACCCCGGCCTCGAGACTGGCGACGCTCCCGCACCGATGATGCTCTTCGATTTGGAGCATGATCCCGGCGAGCAAAGGAATGTCGCCGCGCAACACCCGGACGTGGTGGCGCGCCTCAAGCAAGGCTACGATGAGGCCAGTCGAATGGCCCCCGAGCGGCGACCTCCCAACCCTGCCGGAAAACGCGCTGCGGACTGACGAGGCCGCGGTATGGACGGCCGTCTGCCGGTAGGGCGCGCAGTCCTCTGCGCGCCGCAAACCATTGTGGTCGTACAAGATGGCGGCGCGCAGAGGACTGCGCGCCCTACCGCTATACGCATGACCATAACAGGGTAGGGCGGGCTGTCTCAGCCCGCCGTCGAGCACAGCCTACGGCAACAGTCGTCAGCCGACGCGCAGGGGCTTGCGCGCCCTGCTGACTGGTGGTCCACCTCGGTGGCGCGTGACCAAGCTCGTTTACCGACGCGAGTCGCCCTCGGCGGGTTGCGCCACCTCGCGGGGCACGAACGCCAGCGACGTCTGGAGCGGATACGAACAGGTGCAGCCGGAGCTGGACTCGGGCACTAAGACCAGCCCGCCCGCCGGGATGACGTTCAGCCAACATCCAGGTCGCGACGCTTGCGTGAGGGGTTCACCTTGAGTGGAGTCGAGGCTCAGGTCGTAGCGGCGCGGATTTCCGCCGCGCCCGTAGAGGTAATGGGCCGAGGCGGTCCACCCCCCGCAACCGTGCCCACCCCGATAGATCGTCTTGGCGCCCTTGAGGCCAGTGTGCAGGTCGAAGTCGTAGGGGCGCGAGTAGATGCGATCGCCGAGGATGACCGGGTGTTGCCATTGCTCGCCGTGGGTGCCGTCGGTGGGGGAGGGTTCGTCGCCGCGTATGTCCATGGCCAGGTAATCGGTCTGCCACTTGGGCTTGCCCGAGTCGGCGTGGAAGGCGAAGAGGCCGTACCGGACGCGGTTCCCGGTGTTGAAGCTACCGGAGATCAGCACCGTGTTGTGGGCGTAATTGAGGAAGAGGATGTGCTCGAAGGGGAGCTGGACAGGGCGCTCGTACACGTTGCCGGCGCGCTCGAGATCCAACGCGACCAGGTACGTCTCGCCGGCGCAGAACTCGCGCAGACCCACGCGCCCGTCGGGATCGTTCACCACCGCCGGAGCACGGCTCTCGAGGAGGTAAATCCGGCCGTCGCCGATCGCGATGGCGTTGTTCATGAGGGCGCCGTTGCGGTAGAGCCAGTGTGGGTGACCGTCATACCCCAGGCTGAAGACATACCGGCTGACAATGACCGGGCGGAAATCGCCTTCGAGGGTGTTGATGGTGTCCTTATGAAGTTGGGTGAACGAGGCGCCGCGTGCCTGGCCGGTGCCGTATACCCGGTCGTTCCACTGGTTGAGGTAACCCCAATCATGGGATTGGCCAGCGATCGGCTGGGGCGCCTTGAGCGTGCCGGACCGCTTGCCCCGCTCGACCTCGACCAGCCAGCACTCGTCCTGCGTCACCACATGCAGGAACCGGTCCGTGACCAGCATCTGACCACTGTCCTTGAGGGCGCCGACCCGGCGCATCTTGGGAATCTCCAGCTCCCAAAGCGGCGTCCCGTTGTACGCGTCCACAGCGAACACGATGTCATCCCCCGGCACAAAGAGCCGGCCGGCTTTAACCAGGGACGACATCGGCCGATGGTGCCGGTCTACGATCCGCCGCGGACCCGGCTCGCCGAACCATTGGACGGCCAGCGGACCCTGGACCCGATCGTCATTCGAGGCGGTGTGCGACGGATTCGCATAAAGCTGGGTCCACTCGCCGCCGCCGGGAACGGGCCCGCGCCGAACTTGGAGCCAGCGTTCCGCGCGTTGAACCACGGCCGTCTCGGTGAGCTGCGCCGCCTCCCACCAGGAATCGAACCGTGCCGGGGAGCCAGGCTCCGAGAAGGCGTCGAGCTGGCCGAAGCAGGCCACTCCACCCTCAGGTCGCAACAACCGAAACACTTCCTCTGCCGGTGCGGGCACGGCACCCGTTCGGAGCGCTCGCTCGGAGACGATCAGGTTGAACAAATAGGCCCCGTAGGGCGGGCGCGCGACCGATCCCTCGTGGACGACCACCCGCGATCCGTACAGGCCGGCCGCCGACAAGGCCGACCGCGCCGCCGCAACCTGCCGCGGGTTGTCCTCGAGGCCGACGATGTGGAGGTCGGTTCGCCGGGCCAACTCGTGAGCGAGCCAGCCGGTGCCGTTCCCCAACACCAGGCAGTACCCTTGGCGCACGCCGGTCTGCGCGGCGATGCGCGCCGCCGCAGCCGCGAACCCCTCGGCCTGGTCGTCTGCAGTGAACGCTCCGGCTGCCGCAGTCGTACTTGCGCTGACCTCGTTGCTGGAGCCGGCTGGCGCGCCCTGGCCGAAGCAGTGGATGGTCCCCTGGTCCGTGCTGACGAACAGTCGCCCCTGAGCCACACTCAAGCCGTAGGCCCTGCCGCTCACTCGCCCCGTCCACCGCAGCTTGCCATCGGCTCGGTCATAGGCCCGGACACAGTCCTCGCCGCCAGCGTACAAGGTGTCCCCCGCCAGGATCAGGTGATAGGGCGCGTCGCACGGCGCACGCCACGTGAAGCAGGCGGCCATGGCTTCCTGGAGCCGGCGCGCCTCAGTCTTGGCCTCAGCGCGTTGCTCTTCGAGTTGGGCCCGGGTGTCGGCTGCGGGTCGGCCCTTGAGTTGTTCTTCGATTCCCTTGAGCCGCTGGGACACTGCACTGTGCTGGCGGCCCAATGCCGTGTGCCGCACCCGATCGAGGGCGGCGAGCTCAGACCGCGTGTGCAAGTAGGCGGTTCCCCCCGCGACCAGGATCTGCAGGCCGTCGAACGTGGCGATGCGCTCGCGGGAAGCGGCGTCGGACAAGCCCACGTTGCCCTCGCGGTCGGCGCGGGTGTAGATCAAGTCGTCCACCAACAGCGCGTAGGAACCGCCGGTGCCACCGAACGAACTGAGGTATTTCCCCGACTCCTTGTCGAAAATGGCGGGCGTGGTGCGGCCGGTGGGCACATAGAGACGGTCGCGCGAGGCCAACAAGTAACCCTGCGGCGAGAGGGCTGCGATGGACTCCTCGGCCCAGACGCGGCCGTCATCCGCCCCCAGCACACACCGGTAGACCCCTTCTTCGGGGAACAGGCCGGCGAAGCCGTACAGGCGGTCGCCTTCCACCACCAGGCCTGTGCGGACAGGGCGGGCGGAGATCAAGCGCCCGTTGCCGGCCACTCGCCGCGTGGGCGGCCCAACCGGGCGCTTCCACACCAGCGCGCCGTCGGCGGCTGCCAGAGCGTAGATCGCGCCGTCGTCGGAGCCCACGAACGCCTTGCCCTGGGCCACCACCGGGGCCAGACGGACCGGGCCTTCGGTGAAGAAGGTCCAGCGCTCGAGGCCGGTGGCGACGTCCAGGGCCCGCACCGCGTCATCCCCAGACGAGGCGAAGAACACCGAGTCGCCCACGACCACCGTGTGGAAGGCGCGGTCATAGGTGACCAGGGGTTTAAGCTCGCGCAGTTCATGCCAAATGTCGCGCGGGGCTGGGGCTGGCCAGGCCGGCCGGGGCGGCTGCACGGCGCGATAGGTCCAATGCTCCGTCAGGGGCAGGGTCAGGCGCTCGGGTGTCACGCCGCTGCGGCCCTGGTCCCGCTGGTAGGTGGGCCAGTCGGCGGCCTGGACACCGCTCGCCAGATGCGCCAGCAGGCACCAGCCCGCACAACTCGTCATTCGTGGTATTTTCATATCGATGGTCGGTGGACGCTCGACGGGCGTGGGCGCACCGAGGGTCGAGCTCCCTCGTTGGTCACAGATGAGGCCGCAGGATAAACGAACGCTGGCAGGGCGCGCAGAGGACTGCGCGCCCTGCCACCAGTCTGTAGTCTATCTCGGTGACGCATGAGTCGCTTGGCGTTTGCCCCAGCCCGGGAGCTCTCGGTCAGATCGCTCAGGCCGCACTCCGTGTCACCACCCGACCCGCAGAGTCCAGGTGTCGGCCAGCGCCTTGGTGGTGGCGCGCAACGTGACCCGGGTCAGGCTGCGACCCCACGCACGCTCCAAGCTCGGGTCCTCGAGCACGAGCTCTTCGACGGTGGGCGCGAGCTTGCCGGCCTCGTACTCGATGGTCACCCGCAACGGCGTGGCTCCCGGCTGAGCCGGGCCGGTCAATCGCAGTTCGCCGGGCCGACTCGCATCCACGGCCATAGGGGTGAGGAGGTGCTGGGCGGTTTCACCCTTCACCTGTTCCAGCTCGAACCGGTCCACGAGCTCGACGCCGGGTTTGGGCCCTTGACGGTCCAGGCGAACGCGACGAACCCACGAGCGGACCTGGGCTTGGTCTGGGTAGGCCGAGGCCAAATCGAGTTCCAGTTGAGCGAAGGCGTCGGTGGCTTGGTGCGTCACGTTACGGGCGGCGTAGGAGCGGCCGGCGGCTTGCTGGACGCCGTTGATCGTGGGCAGGTTATGGTAGGCGGATTGCATGGGCCAAAGCTCGTACCGGCGGGAGCTGAAGGTTTGGCGTGTGTAAGTGGCCACGCCGGCGTCGACCAGCACGGGCTGGCCGCGGGCGAAGACGATGACGTTGCCGACGTCGTTGTGGTTATGGCTTTGCGCGTTGTGCCCGCCCCAGGCGGCGACATAGAACCCGGCACAGGTGCCGCCCTCGGTGCGCGCGGCCATCATCTGCAAGTCCGGGTCACCTAACCAGACATCGCGCAACAAAGGCTCGCGTGCGGGCGGTTGTGCCAGCATCTCGCCCGTGTCGAACAACGCCCACAGCAACCGCCCCATCGACCGCGTGCCGACCGACTCGAAGATCGCGGCTGCGGTGGCGCCTTGGGTGCCCAGCGCTTTGAGGTGCGGATCTTGGATTTGCCGGCCGTAGCGGTACACCAGGTTCCGATCCACCTCGAGCCGGGGCGCGCAATCGCCTAAGGCCACGTAGTAGTCGCCGCAGATGTGGGCGCGGTAAATGAACCGTCCGATCTCCTGGACAAGCGGACGATCGAACACGGTCACCTTGCCGCCCGACGCGCTGGCCAGCAGGTCCAGGCAATCCAACACGCTGCCCCCAGCCCGCGTCCAGTACCCGGGCCCCTCGTCACAACTGCCGTCCGGAGGGTGAGGTCCGAGGAAACAGTCCAGGCTGCGCAGCGCTTTGTGCACCAACTGCGCTCGCCGGTCCGCATCCGGTTCGAGAACGAGCGCCGCCGCGAGCACACTCGAGTTGATCCACGGATTCCAGTTGTTAGGCCGGCCGGATCGCGAACTTGCGCCAAAGCCCATCCAGCCGAAATCGTCCCGCTCGAGCACCGGCGTCAGGATGCGCCGGTCCAACTCCTGTCGCACCCGCCGGCGCAGCACCGGCGCGACCCGATCGAGCTCCGCTCCCAACACGTACCACGTCCAGGCCAACGACACCGCCGTTTCCCCGGCAAACAAATCGACGATCGGCTCGTTGACGTCCGCCAAGCCGGCCCCTGCCTTTTGTACGCTCAGATGCGCTGGCAGGCACCAAGTGGATTCTTCGCAAATCGCCCAGAGCGCGTTCGCCACACCGTCCAGGAACCGCCGCTGGCCTTCGAGGCATTCCGCGACGGTCAACACGTGCAGCCGCTGCCGGCGCTCGAAGTACACGGCTTCGTACCGGCTGCGGTTCCCTTCCCGAGCGTACTCGAGATAAAGGGTTGCTGGCAGCGCTGGCCAAGGCTGGATGAGCGCTTCCTGGCCCAACTCGATGAAGCGCTGGCGCAACTCAGCCGGTAGCGACCCCCACGCCGCGCGATCGGCGAACCTCGGGAAAGGATGCCAATCGCCTGGGGGCAGCAGCGCCGTCCGCAAGGTCTCGACCGGGTAGGCCCGGGCTAGCGCCAGTTCGTGGTTCAGCGCGGGAGCCGACTGTGCAGCCGCGGCGAGGCACCCAGCCAGGATCGCCGCCAGCCAACGCCCGCCACGCAACCTAGCCCCCATCCCCATGAACCACCAGGTAGGGCCGGACCGCCGGGCCGGCCGCTCGGGCCCGGTAACCTGACTCGTTCGGCGCGCCCCGCGGCAGCGGATGAGGATGAGTGGTAACATGCCCTGGACCTTAGGACGCCGGCGCGAGGCCGAACAAGCAGAAAGGCCCTTACCCCTGGTTCCTGGTTCTTAGCGAGGTGCCAGCGGCTTGCCCGGGTCGGGCGCAATTGGGGAGGTGCCTTGGGGGTGCGTCGTCAGACTGGGCTGGCCTGGCGGCATGACGGGGCCCAGCCTCACTCGGCACGGCATATGCTTATTATTCGAGTGTGAACAACGCGACCAGTAAACACCTCTCGAAGGCTGAGCTGCTCCAGTCGCTAGCGCGCAAGCACCAGCCACGGCCCGGACGCCGCACGGACACGCCGAGCGAGTCAGGTGCTGGCGCGAAAGCGCTCGGGACCCTCCCCAGCCGAGCCGGCGCTGCGGAGGCGGGGGCGGCGACGGCTCACGCGGGCGGGCATTGACGCGCCACGCTGACCTCGGGCGCCAGGGTCCGACCTGCAGGGGGCCCGGGCGCGCGCCCAGGAAGGCTCGATCCTCTGTTCGTTAGCCCGCGACGGCGGGTCAGTTCGACCCGCCGGCCATCCAGCAGCGGGCGCACCCTCGAGTCGGTCTCAGCGGCCTTCGCCTTGCTGGCCTGATGGTTTGCGCGGTTGCCAAAGCCATTCGCCACCGATACGCTGCCTCACATTCGTCGCGACGAGTCGCGCGGCGGGTGGATGACCGAGTACAAAGTCCAGTTCGAGGTCTTTGAAGGGCCGCTCGACCTCCTGCTTTACCTGGTAAAGAAGGAGGAGGTGGACATTTATCAGGTCAATCTCACCAAGTTAGCGACGCAGTTTCTCGAGTACGTCGAGCTGATGCGGCAACTGGATCTGGATATTGCGGGTGAATTCCTGGTGATGGCCTCGACGCTCATGTACATCAAGAGCCGGGAGCTGTTGCCCGTCGACCAACAGGTCGCCACCGAGGGCGAAGAAGAAGGGGATGACCCCAGGTGGGAGCTAATCCGCCGATTGGTCGAGTACAAGAAGTTCAAAGACGCTGCCGGGCAGTTGCAGGCCCTCGAATGGCGTCAGGAACATTCCTACCCGCGCACGCCGGGCAAACCGCAGTTCGACTCGCCTCCGCAGCCCGCCGAGGCCTCGCTGTTCGATCTGATTGGCGCGGTGAACGCCATCTTGAACCGGTTCCAACCCACCGAACCCACACGCGACATCTTCGACGACCGCTGGACGGTGAGCGAGAAGCTCGAGATCATCCGCCGGTTGATCCAAGAACAACCGGTGCTCCGGTTCTTCGAGCTGTTCGCCGACTCGACCAGTCGCTCAGAAGTTGTGGTCACATTTTTGGCGTTGCTCGAGCTGATCCGGTTGCGGGTCCTGGTCGCCACGCAGGCGCACCCGTTTGGAGACATCGAACTGCGCGGTCTCTCTGCCCTCGAGAGCCTACCCCCTGCGGGCGCGGCCGAACCTGCTGTCGCGGCGGCTGGGGAACCGATGGCCCCTCCGGACTCCGCGCCCTCGCCGGCGCCAGCCGTCGCTCGCGCCCCCGATTCCTTGCCTGAGACATGATGGAACTGAAATCGATCTTGGAGGCGGTGCTGTTCGCCTCGCAGAAGCCCTTGACGACTGCCGAGCTCAAGGGCGTGCTGAACACGGCGGCCGAGCAAGCTGAGGATGCCGAGGTGCGGTCGCTCAAGAAGACCAAAGCCGACGCCCTCGAGACCGCGCTCGAAGCCCTCCAGGCAGACCACGCCCAGGCCGCTCGGGCCTACCGGCTCGTCTGCGTGGCGGGCGCGTGGCAGTTCGTGACTGAGCCCGAGTTCGGGCCCTGGCTGCGCGCCTTGAGCGGCGAACGCTTGCGCCCGGCCCGGTTGTCCCAACCGGCCCTCGAAACGCTCACGATCGTCGCCTACCGCCAACCCATCACCCGCGCTGAGATCGAGCAAATCCGGGGCGTCTCGGTGGACGGCGTGATGCAGACCTTGCTCGAACGCGGTTTGGTGGAAGCGTTGGGACGAGCCGAGGTGGTGGGTCGCCCCATGACCTACGGCACGACTAAGGTCTTCCTCGAATACTTCGGCCTGCGAAACCTCGAAGAACTCCCGGCGGCTGACGAACTGCGCCGCATCGCCGTCGAACGCCCACCCGCCCTGTTGACGGTCGAGGCGGGCCTGGCCACCGCACCGCCAGAACAGCTCGCCCTGCCCTCCCAGGCCGAGCCTACGGCCACCGCGGGTGGCGAGCCCGGGGCGACGCCGACGGACGATCCCGCCCCGCTGTCACCGGCCTCTCCGGAGGCCGAGGCCGAGCCAGCAGAGAAAGCGGAGCCGCAGGCGGACCCGGCCTCGGGAGCGGCGGTGTCCTAATTGCCCTTGCCCATGAGCCCCAAAGCCAAGCCGCTCAAGCGATCCACCGGCTCGATTGCCGCGCCCTCCACGGCGAGCATTGCCGAGCAGCGCGCGGCCATCGACCGTGTGGACCGCCAGATTATCGAACTGCTCAACGAACGCACGCGGCACGTGCTCGAGATCGGCCGACTCAAGCTCAAGGCCGGGGACGAGATCTACGCCCCGCACCGCGAGCGTGCCGTGCTCGAGCGGCTCTGCCAACTCAACCGCGGTCCGATGGCCAACGCCTCCCTCCGCGCCATCTACCGCGAGATCATGTCCGGCGCCCTCGGCTTGGAGAAATCCCTCACCATCGCGTACTTCGGCCCCCAGGCTACCTTCACCCATCAAGCCGCAATTCGCCGCTTCGGCTCTAGCCTCCAGTATGTCCCCTTGCGCACCATCGCGGATGTCTTCGCCGAGGTAGCGCGCAACCGGGCCGACTACGGCGTGGTGCCGGTCGAGAACTCGACCGAGGGCGTGGTCACGAGCACCTTGGACATGTTCGTCGACAGTGAGCTGAAGATTGTGTCGCAGGTGATTCTGCCCATCCAACACTGCCTGGTCGGACTCGGCCCGCCGTCGGCCGTCCGCACCCTCTACAGTCATCCTCAGGCCTTGGCCCAGTGCCGGAACTGGGTGCAAAACCACCTCCCCACCGTCGAGATCATCGACACCTCCTCGACCACGCGCGCCGCGGAGTTGGCGGGGCGCAAACGCTCCGCGGCCGCCATTGCCAGTTCCCTGGCGGCCGAGCGTTACCGCCTGCGCATCCTCTACACGGACATCCAAGACAACTCGAACAACGCCACCCGCTTTCTGGTGCTGGGCCGCCAAGGCCCGCCTCCGTCGGGCCACGACCGGACCAGTCTGCTGATGAGCATGGCGGACAAGGTGGGCGCTTTGCACCGCGCGCTGGCGCCTTTCCGGCGCTACGGCATTAACCTCACCAAGATCGAGTCTCGCCCCAGCAAACGCAAAGCCTGGGCTTACTTCTTCTTCATCGACCTGGACGGCCACATCACCGACCGCCGCATCGTCCGCGCCCTCGAACACGTCCAGCCGCACTGCGACTTCATTAAGGTCCTCGGTTCGTATCCCAACTCCGAGTGACTCGGCCTCCGGCCCCCCGCTCGAGACCCGCGCCGGCGGGGCAGCTTAGCGCGACCGAGCCCGCGGGGCGGGACGGTAGTTGCGAGCCCAGTTGGTGCGAACCAGCGCCTGGAGCGCCGCCACGGTCTGCGCGTGCTGAGCCTCGCGCGCCTGCAGTTCGGTCACGCCGAACCAGGGCCAGGGGGCCGTGAAAGAGGCGGCCGGCTTGGGGACTTGTGCCAGCCAGGCCTCGGACAGAGCGGGCATCTGCGCCTGCTCGAACGGCACGCTAGCAAAGTACTTCTTCGGCGCCACGTAAGGGCAGTGCGGGCGATAGAAACCGCAGGCGATGAAGAAGGGCCGGTCCCGGTTCGCCTCCAGCAGTTGAATCGTCACCGTGGCCCCCAGACCGTCCGTCTGTTCCTCGTCCGTGCCCTCGGCGGCGAGGAAGCTCAAGGAACTGCCCAAGCCGCGCTTGGGGGTATGGTTGACGAGTTGGTCCTCCTCCTCTTTGTCTCGGCCGCGGGGATTCACGACGGTGTCCCACGACGCCGGATCGTCCAAACCGCTGGTGCCGATCTGGCCGGGCACACCGTAGTGATAGATCTTCCCGACGCGCGCGGCCACATAGCCGTGGCGCCGGAACATCTGCGGCAGCGTCACCACGTCCGGCAAGACGGTGCGAAAGTGCTTCTGCAGATCGAACACCTGGGTCGTGTCCGGGCGCAACCCGGTCAGGAGCGACGTGCGGCTCGGGCTACAGAGCGGGAACTGGCAGTAAGCTCGGTCCAAGCGCGTCCGCCGCGCGCAGCCAAGCGGTCCAGGTTCGGCGTCCGGACCACGCCGTGGCCGTAACAGCTCAGATCGCAGTTGAGGTCGTCGGTGGCGATGAACAGCACGTTGTACTTGGGCGGTGCTGCTGGCGCGGCCTGGGAGGCGAGGTTGCCGAAGCCAAGGACCATAAGGATCGAGGCCAAGCCGGCCAGCGCCTTCTCCCGGTGAGGGTGAGTGGTTGGGGCGTTCATGATGCGATTGTGCGATTGTGATGGGCTGCCGACAGACCCTAGCGAGGCTCCCTGTTCGGGTCGATTCCTTTCACGCCTCTTGGGCCTTGGATTGGATCGGGATGGGCTCGCGGTGGGCGCAGGCGGAGCTGAGTGGCTATATGACAGTGTTTTGTTAGTTGACACGTGAGTTTTATATGACAGTCCGTTAGTGGTTGACAGATCTTGGCTTGGCCGCACCCGGAGACACGGGGCAGATGGGAGATGAGGGCTTTGCTCCCCGTCTGGTCAGGCGTTAGAGTCTGGCGCCACATGGCTACGCCACGCGCCCTTTGGACTCTGGCCGACCTGGTCGATTTCGAGGTCCTGCTCGCCCAGGACGAGCGAGACCTCGAAGACGCCGGGGCCGAGGGCCGACTGCAGGCACGCGACCGCGCGCTGTATCGCCAAATCCAGGGTGCGCCCACGAGCCACCGTGCAGAAGGCGCGTTGGAGAAGCCGGGCCGGCGCTGGCTCTTCCACCGTTGGCGGCAGGCAAGGCTCGAACAACAGGGGCTGGAGCCCGGCACCTCGCCCGGGGCGAGCTTTGCGGCGGCGCTGGCGTTGTCTGGGTGGTTGTTGGGCGGGGCAGGCTTTCTGGTGGGGAAGGGGGTGTTGTGGGTGGGCCTGACGGGGGGCAGGCTTGCGGGCGGGCCGACAGAGCCGGTGAATGTGCTCTTCCTGTTGTTAACGTGTGTGGCGCCGCCCTTTTTGTTGTCGATGGCCACGGCCTATCTGCTGGTGGCAGCCGGGAATCGGCGGTGGCCTAGTGCGCCGCCGGTGCTACGCAGCCTCTTTGCGGTCATCTGCCGTCCCTTGGTGCGCTGGTTGATCGAACGTTTCCAGCATGCGATCCCCGTCGAGCGGCGGGTGGCGCTGGGGGCAACGGTGGGGCTGCTGCGGAGCCGGACGACGGCGCATGGGGCGGCGCTGGGTTGGCCGTTGGTGGGGTTGATGCAGTGGTTTGCGCTCGGGTTTGCGACGGCGATCGCCGCCGGTTGCTTGCTCTCGGTGCAGATCTGGCACCAGACGTTTGCCTGGCAGACGACAGTGGACGCTTACACCCCGGCGCGCGTCCATGGGGCGGTCCGAGTCGTGGCGACGCCATGGTCCTGGCTCTTGGGCGAGGGGCAGGGATACCCCACGCTCGCCCAGGTGACCGCGACGCAGTATCACCGCCACCGAGACCCCGCCGCGCTGCCGGCCGACGCGGCCAGTTCGTGGTGGGTGTTCGTGGTGCTGACGGCGCTGACCTACGCCTTTCTGCCGCGATTGTTGCTCTTGCTCGCTTTCCGCTTTCGGCAGCGCAGCGCGCTCGACCGCGAGCAGTTTGTCGCCCTCCGTTACGATGCCCTGTATGAACGGTTGGTTACCACCGCCGTGGCGTGGCGCGGCCCGGATGCAGCCGTCGCCCCCGCAGCCTGCGATGGCGGGTCAGTGCCGGGCGGGGCGGCTGGCGAAGGTCCGGTAGAACCTGCAACGGGGCCGTGCGTGTTGGTGGTGCCCGCGGACCTGGACAGGCCCCAACTACGAGAGCGGGTGGCGGAGGTGCTGGCGAGCTGGAAGGGTTGGCGGCCGGCCACCGTTGTGGACTTCGAAGGCACGATGGCGGGTCAGGAGGCCTGTCTGGCTCGGGTGGGCGGCCAAGGGGGCCAGGTGCCCCGCCGGGTGCTGGTGCTGCAGGAGGCCTTCATGCCGCCGACGCGCGAGGTGCTCGAGTTTCTGCGTGGGTTGCGGCGTGTGGTGGGGCCGGCCGGCGCGATTCTGGTTGGGTTGTTGGGCAAACCGGGTGCGGACCCGCTGGGCCGACCGGCGCAAGCTGCTGACGTCCAGGTTTGGCGCAAGCGGGCGCAGTCGTTGGGCGACCCGAACTTAGCGGCGGAAGCGCTGCCTGGAGCTTGAGGGTGTCTATGTTGCCAGTCCCCGATGTTCCGACGTTTGCGGTCGCAGGCCAGCCCAACGAGGGGAAGACCACGGTCTTGGCTACGCTGGCGGAGGATGACCAGGCGGACATCGGGCCGTTGCCCGGGACGACCACGCGCTGTGTGCGCTATCCGGTCGAGATCGACGGGGCTGAGATCATGGTGTTCTTCGACACGCCGGGTTTTCAAGAGCCGGCGGCCGTGCTGGCGTGGTTCCAACAACACCTCCAGGTGGACAACCCGGCGGCGGCCTTCCTCGAGGCGCACGGGGGTCAAGGCCGGTTTCCCAGCGAATGCGAGATCATGAAACCGCTGGCGCAAGGGGCGGCGGTCATTTATGTCGTGGACGCCTCGCGTCCAGTGCGGAGCGTGGACCGGCTGGAGTTGGAGATCCTGCGGCTGTGCGGAAACCCACGCATCGCGGTGATCTACCAGAAGGAGACCGGACAGGACTATGTGGCGTCGTGGACTCAAGTGCTAGCTCGCGACTTCAACTTGCGCCGGTCGTTCAACGCTCATCATGCGACGTTCCGGGAGCGCATGGAGCTGTTGGCCGCGGCCAAGACCGTCATCCAGGAATGGCAACCCTCGATGGAAGGAGCCATCGCCGCCTTCCAAGAGGACTGGGATGAGCGGTTGCGGCGCACGGCCGACCACCTATGCGGGTTTTTGCGCGAGGTGTTGTTGCTGAGGGAAGTCGAGACGCTGGCGGAGGCCGGGGCCGAGCGGGAGGCGACGGCCCAGGCGCGCGAGCGGTTGCGCGGGAAGGTGCGGCAGGCTGAGCTGGCGTGGCGGCGCCGGATTCGGAAGACGTTTCGGCATCGGCGCGAGAACTGGAACCTGCCGGAGATTGTGGTGGCGGACGTTTTCTCGCGTCAGGTCTGGCGTTGTCTTGGGCTGAGCAAACCGCAACTCATTCTCGCGGGCGCGTTCGCGGGGGCGGTGGTTGGAGGGTCGGTGGACGTGATGCTGGGCGGGGCTTCGCTGCTGGCGGTGACGGGCTTGAGCGCCAGCGCCGGGGCGGTGTTGAGCTGGCTCAGCGCCGACCGCGCGGTGAACGTGAAGGTGCCGCGGTTGGCGTGGGGCCCTTGGCAGGTCGGGGGCCGCCAACTCGGCGGTGTGGGGGTCGAGGCGCGGGTGGATCCCAGGTCGAACTTAGTGTGGATTCTGATCGATCGCGCCTGGGCCTATCTCGAAGCTGCCAGCCTGTGGTCTCATGGGCGCCGCTACGCCCCCGTGCCGCTGGGCGACGCCGAGCCAAGCCCGCGCGGCTTTTCCGCAGGCCTAACCCGGGCCGAGCGCGAGACGGTGATCCGATTCATCGGTCAACTGCGCAAGTCGACGGTGGACCCGGCGAAGCTCGAAGCCGCCCAGCGCGCCGTGCGCGACCTTTGGGAGCAACGGTTGCGGCAGCGCACCCTCGGCCAGCCCGGTCCGGTTCCAACCCAACCCACGCCTACACGATGAGTACCAACTCTACCCGTGAAACTCCCGCTGCAGGTTCGAACCTCCTCTGGAAGGTCGGGGTCGTACTGTGGGCCGTGGCGGGGCTGGGCGCCTTGATGGTGTGGCTGTTGCGAGCGCAGCGGGACCAACCGGTGTACGGGGGCCGGCCCTTAATGAACTGGGTCAACGACCTGGCTAACCCAGACATGGCAGCCCGCGCACGGGCCGAGGCGGCCATCCGCGCCCTGGGCACCAACGCCGTCCCCACGCTCGGACGGGCCTTGCGCGCGCCCGACCCACCGTTTAAGGACCGCTACCTCGCGCTGCAACCGAGCCTGCCCCAGTGGCTCAACGCGCCCTTGTACCGGTTGGTCAACCCGTTCGGAGCCGCCATCAGGCGCATGAATGCCGCGCGCGCACTCACGTTGGTCGAGCCGTCTGCTGCGGGTGCGCTCGACGCGTTGGCGGCGGCACTCGAAGATCCCGACGCACGAGTCGTCGCAGATGCGGCCGAGGCCCTGGCGCGGATCGGTAAGCCCGCCGTGCCCGCGTTGGTGGCTGGGCTAGGCCAGGGGAATCGGGATGCGCTGTCCCACGCACTGGCGGCGTTGGGCCGCATTGGGCCCGAGGCGGCCGAAGCCATTCCCGCGGTGCTCGACGTGTTGATCCAAGCCGAGGGTGCCGCGCCAGGGCAAGCCGCCCACACGTTATGGCGGTTGGGGCCGGGCAGCATGCCGCTGCTCTACGAGCGGTTGACCGACGCGGAGAGCCAAGTGCGCGACCGAGCTGTGGAAGCCATCACGCTCCAGGCTGCCAACGACTACGGCACGCTCCGGGCGGTGCTCGAGGGGTTCTCCGATCAGCCGGTCATGGTGCGGCGTCAACTCGCCCGCGCACTGAGGCAAGTGCGCCCTCCGACGCGTCGGCTGGCGTTCGCCCTGGTGCAGGCCCTCGAGGACCCCGACCCCGAAGTGCGCGAGCAAGTCGCGGCGGGCTTGCAGGCGGGGATGGCGGGTTTCGAGGGCATCGCGGCTGCGCTCGAGGCGAGACTGGGGAGCGCCGATCCCGATACACGGCGGTTGGCCGCCTCCGTCTTAGCCACGCTGGGGCCGGCCTCGTCTAAGCCGGCGCCTGTGGAGCCGGCTCGCGTCGAGTCGCCGCCCTCGGTTCGTTGAGGCTGGCGGGCTCATGACGAGCCCTTGGGATTGACGCCGTGTTCCGGTCAGGGCGCGCAGCCCTTGGCGCCCTGCCCAGCACGGTGGAAGCGCGAAGCGGCGGCGCAGAGCGGACTGTGCGTCCTACCACCGCCTTGGAATCCACCTTCGTCCCTATCAGGACTGGACGAGGTGGCGTTGCTGGAGCTCGAAGTGGTAGAGGGCGACTGCCGCGAGGGCATGTCGGATGCGGCCGGTGGCGACGAGGTTGGCCAACTCCGCCACCGGCACCAGCCGGGTCGTGACATCCTCGCTATGATCCAACTCGAGGGCGTGGCACAGGCGACACCGTTCGACCAGGACCGTGTAGCAGCGGTTGGTCATAAAAGCCGGGTTGGGGGAGATGGACCCAATGACGCGCGCGCCTTCGCCCTCATAGCCGGTTTCTTCGCGCAGTTCGCGGACGCCGGTGGCGACCGGCGACGGGTCCTGGGCGTCCATCACCCCGCCTGGGACCTCGAGTTCGACGCCGTTAGTCCCATGCCGGAATTGCTCGACCAAGACCGCTTGGCCGTCGTCGGTGAGGGCGACGACATTGACCCAATCCGGGCAGTCGAGGACATAGAAGTCATGGGGTTGCCCCGTGCGCGGCGAGATCCGACGCTCTTCCCGGGCGCGGAAGATGCGGAAGTCGCCGAGCACGGTGGACTGGACTGTGGGCCAGGGTTTGACCATTGGGAGAGGCTGGGGCGGGGCTTAGGCAATTTCAACCACGAGTGCGTGGAAACCGCGCATGTGGGGGTGGGGAGGCGGGTTTGGAATCACGGATCTCACTGATTTGGAAGGGGGTAGGGGTTAGGGGGGCAGGTGGCACTGGGTGTGCTCTATTACCATTGCAGAAAAGTCGTTGACACTCTTGGGGCAGACCTTAGAGTGCCCGAGCCGTAACCCAAAAACAGTACGTAGAGAACCGAAAACCTTATGAGCCGTTTATTCCGTAACCACAGGAAAGGGGCGTTCACGCTGATCGAGCTATTGGTCGTGATCGCCATCATTGCCATTCTGGCGGGCATGCTCCTGCCAGCACTGGCGAAAGCCAAGGCCAAAGCGCAGCGCATCAACTGTGCCAACAACCTCAAGCAGGTGGGCATCTCCTTCCGCCTGTTCGCCACGGACAACGGGGACCGGTTCCCGATGATCGTGAGCACGAACGAGGGCGGCGTATCCGAGTTGATCACGCTGGGCGTGCAAGGCAACCCGCTGAACACCTTCTGGGTGTTCGCATCGATGTCCAACGAGTTGGCGACGCCCAAGACGGTGCTCTGCCCCTCGGACAGCCAGCGCGTCGCGCCGACCAACTTCATTGGCATGATCAATAACCGCAACGTCAACATCGGCGGCCAAAACGGCGGCGTCAGCTACTTCGTCAGCATGGACGCCGACGAAACCCGCCCGCAAGTGATCCTGACCGGCGACCGGAACATCACCAACAACCAGGCCCACCCCGGCACGCAGACCACCTACAGCCGCCAGGTCCTGTACCGTTGGAACCAGATGAACTCCCGGGTCGGCCAGCAACGCGAGACCGATTGGTCCTCGAGCTTGCACCAAAAAGCGGGCAACGTCACGCTGTCGGATGGATCCGTCCAACAGGTCAGCGGATCCCGGCTGCGCGAGCAGATCGAGAACTCGCAGGAAGACCTGCGCGTGATCTTCCCGTACGTGGTCAACAAGATGAACTAGGGCTTTCCCCCTATCCTACCTCCCCACAAGGCACCCGGAAGGGTGCCTTTTTTGTTAGCTCACCCCGATGCTGCGGCCGTGCGGCGTATGATCTCATCCAGACCTGTGGCTGGACGAAACCCGGTCAGGCGAACCAGCTTCCCCAAGGCCGGTCGTCGCCGTTGCATGTCTTCGAAGCCCGGCGCGTAGGCCTCGTGGTAAGGCACACGGACGATCAGGGAACGGGATTCGAGCAGATCGATCACGCGCTGGGCGAGTTGGCCGATGGCGATCTCCTCAGCGCCGCCCACGTTCACCACTTGGCCGTGGGCAGCTCCGACCCCGGCCAGACGCACCATCGCCTCGACGGTATCCGTTACGTAACTGAAGCACCGCGTCTGCGTGCCATCGCCAAACACGCACAGTGGCGCGTTGGCCTGGGCGGCCGAGATGAAGCGGGGTAGCACCATGCCATACCGGCCGGTCTGCCTGGGGCCAACCGTGTTGAAGACGCGGGTGACAATGACGGGCACGTGGCGCTCCCGCCCGTAGGCCAGGGCTAGGAACTCGTCCATGAGCTTCGAGCACGCGTAGCTCCAGCGCCCGAGCCACGGCGGACCGATGAGTAGATCGTCGTCTTCGGAGAATACTTCTTTCTGGCTCTTGCCGTACACCTCCGAAGTCGAGGTGAGGAGCACCGGAACCTGCCGCAGGCTCGCGACCTCGAGGATCCCCCGGGTTTCTTCCAGGTTGGTCTGGATCGTGCGAATCGGCGAGGTCACCACCAACTCCACCCCCACGGCCGCCGCCAGATGAAAAATCACATCGACCGCACCCATCAAACCCTGCAGCTCAGCGCAATGGGAGACTTTGGCCTCGAGCAGGCGCAAGCGCGGGTCGCTCGCCACCGCCTCGAGATTGGCGAGACTCCCCGTGGAGAGGTCGTCGACCACGGTCACGGTGTGCCCGTCCGCTAACAACCGCTCGGTGAGGTGCGACCCGATGAACCCGGCGCCTCCGGTGACCAGGCAGTGTCGATGCGCTTTCACTTATGCGTGGCCAGCCAGCGAATCCGGCACGGGGCTAGAGCTGTGCCCCGGCCTCCGGGTCGAGGAACAGGAAACAGCTCGCGTGGCGTCGCAGGTGCATCGCTGGCATCGACGAGTCCATCGGCGCATGGACCAGTCGCCGCACTACCTCCGCCTTGGTTGCCCCCGTGGCCAATAGCCAGACTTCCCGCGCGGCGAGGAGTTGCCGCAGCCCGACGGTTAACCCCCAGGTGGGCAAACGCGGGCCGTGGACGTAAGCGGACGAAGACTGGACGCTCCTGGGGTGCAACTCGACCCGGCGAGTCGCGGCGTCGGCAGCCGTGCCGGGCTCGTTCAACCCGAGGTGGCCGTTGAGGCCGATGCCCAGTACCGCCAAGTCGAAGCCCTCGGCAATCCCCGCGTCGTACGCATGGCAGACCGCCTCGAGATCGGGAGCCGCCGCATCCAGGGTGTGGAAGCGCTCTGGATCGAGGTCCACGTGCTCCACCAGGTGTCGGCGCAGCATCTGGGCGCAGCCACCCGGGTCGTCCGCCGCCAAGCCGCCGTACTCATCGAGCGCGAAGACAGTCGCCTGACCGAAACTCGCCGCCCCGCGCTTCACGGACGCGGCGAGCGCAGCGTAGAGTGGTCGCGGCGTGTTGCCCGCCGCCAAGCACAACCGCAGGTGAGGGCGCTGGCGGAGGCGATCCCGCCAAAGCCCAGCGGCGGTCTCGGCCCAGGCAGATTCGGAATCGAAGCGCAAGACGTTCATGTCAAGGCAGTTCCTCCACCGTGAGGTCTTTGTACCACGCCTCACTGGGCGGCCCGCCATGAATCTGGACGCCGATGAAGCCGCTTAGCTCGATCTGGTCGTCTGGCTCGGTGTAGTCGACCGTCGGCAGGCCATTGATCCAAAGCCGAATCCGGCGGCCCTCGCAACGGATGATGTACTCGTTCCAGTCGCCGCGTTTGAGGATCTGGTTGACCTGGTCCATGTCCGACTTGGCCAGGACGCGGTTGCGTCGCGATTCGTCGTAGAGGCAACCCCACCATTGAGGATCGCCCAGGTCGGCTTGGTAACCGCGGACCTCATGGTGGTCGGGAATCCGCCGGCTGCGAACCTGAACACCGGCGTTGGCGCCTTCGCCGAGGAGCTTGAATTGAAGGCGGAGCACGAAGTTGGTGTAGGAACGGGTGGTGCACAGGAATTCATTGCGTGGCACCCGAGCCGTGAGGCTGCCGCCCACGAGCGCACCGTCGGTGATTCGCCAGGTCCGGTTCGTTTCTCCCTCCCAACCGGCGAAGGTCCGGCCGTCGAACAGGCGTTGGGGAGCGAGGTCGGCGGCAGTGGTGGTGGCGTTGCCGGCGAGGAAACAACCGGCAAGGACCAGGCATGCGATCGGGATGGTGGTGATGTTGGTCACGGACTGGCTATACGGCACCGGGCGCCGCCTGTCGAGCGTCGAGCCGAAGGCCTCGCGAGCCCCAGCAAGGCGGGTGGACCGGGAGAGTCCGAGGTGGAAGGGCCCGAACTCGCCCCTCCAGTGGGCCGTTGTGGCTGTGGAGTGGAGGGCGGAGCCCTGCGACGCCTCGATTCCCCTTCCGGCTTTGGATTCCCGATCGCGGATTTGGGCTCGGGGGCTCGTGGAACTCGCCCCTCCAGCGTCAGCGGCCTGGGGCGGACCGCTGTGCGACTTCCGCATTATGCCAGCTCTTTAATAGTTGACATGGCTGGATTCCAGCGTGAGTCAGCCCGTCCGAGGTTTGGAGGGGGAACAGCAGGATTGGAGGCTGACAGTGCATTACATTATGACAGCTCAGTAAAGGTTGACAGGACAGGGTTGCACCATGGGTGGCCGGGCAGGCCTAGGACGAGGCTCGCGCGGTAAGACCGAGGGTAAGACCGAGTGGTTGGCGCCTGCGCAACGGCTGGGGCGGTTGATTTTTGCTGTTCAAGGGCGGGGCGGTGTGGGAGATGTAGTCCGTCTAGCGCCCGAGTCCGAGTCTTCGGAGCTGAACGTTTTATGACGCGCCCGGCGCGATTCAAAGAGCTTGACGTCCGCGCCCTGCTGGCGCGGGGCGAGGAGCCGTACCCGCGGATCCGGGAGGTGATTGCGGCGCTTGCGTCGCGGGAGGGGTTGGCGATCACGGCTCCGTTTTTGCCGTCGCCGTTGATCGAGAAGCTTGGCAGTGAAGGATTCAGCTCGCGGGTCGAGCGTCGAGCGGGGGGGGCGTGGACGGCGTTTTTCTGGCGGGGACAGCAGTGAGCACAGGCGGGAGGGGAGGCATGTCGTGACGCCGAGCCAATTGAAGGAATACAAGCAGGCCGCGATCGTCAACACGTTGCGGGCGTGTCAGTTGTTTGGGGGATTAGCGGCGGGGGATTTGAAGAACGTGGCGGCGATCACGGTGCTCAAGCATTTGGGGAAAGGGGATTACCTCTTTCGGGAGGGGGAAAACTCGCGGGGTTTCTACATTGTCCAGCAGGGCGCCATCAACGTGCATCGGGTCAGTTCGACGGGCAAGGAGCAGGTGATTCATGTGTTTCGCGCCGGGGAATCGTTCGCCGAAGGCACGTTGGCGACGGAGACGGGGTATCCGGCGGACGCGCGGGCAATCGAGTCGAGTCAGGTGTTATTGGTGCAGAAGCAGGATTTCCTTGGTTTGTTGCACCGGCAGCCGGAACTGGCGTTGCGGATGCTCGGGTCGATGAGCCAGCATTTGCGGGTGTTGGTCGGGTTGCTCGACGACCTAACGCTCAAAGACGTCGAGACGCGCCTGGCCAACTGGCTGATCAAAAGGTGTCCCGATGCGGGCAGCGCGAAGCCGGTGGCGATCGAGTTAACCATGACGAAGCGGGTGCTTGCGGCGGAGTTGGGGACGGTGAGCGAGACGTTCTCGCGCACGCTGGCCAAATTCCGCGAGCAGGGCCTGATCAGCGTGCGCGGTAAGGCGGTGACCGTGCTCAATCCGTCGCGGCTGGCGGCGTTGTTGCGGCAGCACCTGGGCGAATGACGCCCGGCACGATCGGTTAGCGATCGCGGCCCAACAAGGTCTCCTTGAGGCGCGCCACATAACCGTTGGCTCGGTCGACGGCGGCCGGGTCGTGAGTGGGGAGGTCCTTGAGGGCATCGAGGAGCGGGGCCGCCTTCGAGCCGAGGGCGTCGACGGCGTTCAGGGCGAGCATCGAGACGTAGGCGCCGTTGCGGTCAGGGGGTAGGAGGTTTCTGAGCGCGGGCAGGGCGAGGGCGAGGTCAGCGGCGTTGCCGTGCTGACCCAGGGCGCGCGCGGCCGTCACTGTCACGGTGGGCGACTCGTCTTGGAGAGCGGCTCGGAGATCGTCGCGGGCGGCGTCGACTGCCTGAGGGCCGCGCACTAGGAGGCCGAGGGCGGCCCAATAACGGACGGCGCTATCGGCGTGCTGCAGGCCCGCGCGCACTTGAGGGAGGGTTCCCGGTTGCCCGAGGGTGGCCGTATCCGCGATGGCGAGGATATCTTCGAGGGGATACTTCGCCCGATCGTGGCCGAATTCGTAGAGGGTGGTGCCGGTGGCGCGCCGGTGTTGCTCAGCCTCGCTGAGGAACCCGACGTCACGAACTCGGAGGAGGTGTTCGCGGAGGGCGTGGCGGAGTTCGCCGAGGACCGCCTCATGCGCGGCAGAGTGGACGAGGTTAGTGACTTCGCTCGGGTCGGTTTCGAGGTCGTAGAGCTCCTCGGGCGGTTTAGGTTCCCAGAAATAGGTTTGGGGCGGTTTGAGTTTGCCCTGGTCGTAGAGCTGTTTCCAGACGCGGGTGGTGGGGGTCTGGAACATGTAATTGATGTGCTGGCCGTAGACCAGGTGCGGCATGTAGTTGCGCACGTAGATGTAGCGCAGGCTGCGGACGGAGCGGACCATGTCGTAGCGCTCGTCCATACGGCCGCGGAAGCCGAACAAGTGTGGCGGCGGCGGCGTCTCGAAATCGCCCATGAATGCCAGGCCCTGCATCCAGTCCGGCGGGCGGACCCCGGCCAAGCTCAACAAGGTGGGCGCGAGATCGACGAAGCCCACCAACCGCTCGGACACTCCGCCCACCATGTAATCTCGGGAGGCGAGGCGACGATACTTTTCGGGCACGCGAACGATGAGCGGCACGTGGAGACCGGAGTTGTAGGGCCAGCGTTTGCTGCGCGGCATGCCGGAGCCGTGATCGCCATAGAAGAAGACAATGGTGTCCTCGGCCAGGCCCGCCTCGGCTAGTTCGGCGAGGCGCTGGCCGGCCTGGGCGTCCATCTCGCCGACCTTATCGTAGTACTGCGCCCAATCGTGGCGGACCTCGGGGGTGTCGGGGTGATAGGCCGGCAAGGGGGCCAGGGCTGGGTCATGTTTGAGTGTGTGCGGCCGAACGCGGATTTGGCTTTCGTGACTGACGGTAAGGTTGAAGATGGCGAAGAACGGCTGACCGGGGCGGCGGTTCTTGTAGTGGGCTTTGCCGGAGGAATCGTCCCAGACCTTGCCCGGCTTGGTGAGGTTATAGTCTTCCTTGCTGTTGTTGCTGCAATAGTAGCCGTGGCGGCGCAGGATTTGGGGGTACATCTCCAGGCCCAGCGGGAGGGCGACTTCGCTGCGCATGTGTTCGGCGCCGGAGCTGGTCGGATAGACGCCGCTGACGATCGTGGTGCGGGCTGGCGCACAGACCGGGGCCGTCGACCAGGCCACGCGGTAGCGCATGGCCCGGGCGGCGAAGCGATCCAGATTCGGCGTCTGCGCGTAGGTGTCGCCGTAGCAACCCAACTGTGGGCCGGTGTCTTCGCAGGTGATCCAGAGAATGTTGGGCAAGCTGGCGGCGCCGAGGTTGACCGCGGCGGCGCAGACCAGGGTCGCGGCGAACCAAGCGGAGAGAGGGTTCAATGGTTTCATAGGCAGTCTGACAGCGCCTCGGAGACGCGGGCTATGTTCTCAGGTGTGGCTCCGATGAACAGATCGATATCTTCGGTTGTGCGGACGTCGCCGGCTGGCATGACAGCGTGACCGCCCCCGACGACGAAACGCCATCAAAGGTGCGATACGTTCCCGCCGACCTGCGGCATAGCCTAGCGGCCCTAGCAGGAGGGTGCAACGCCCATTTAGGCCGGTGCTCAAGTTCATCGAGGCCCTGTTCGCCGACCGGGGCGGCTACGCCGAGCGCCCTGCGGCGCTTGGGTTAGACCGCCGCCCGGAGCAGGCGGTCGCGGATGCCTCGCCAGGCTGCCGTGGCCGGTACGGCCTCGACCACGATGCCCTGCGCACCTGCTTCGTCGCACCGATGGAGCTCGGCATAGAGTGCCCGCGCGTAAGCCTCTGCGTCACGGGGCACAACACTTACCCCTCGCCAACCGGCCAACGACGGGATTTGCGTATGCGCCACCACCCAGGTGACCGCTGGATCGAGCGTCTCGGCAGCCAACCGCTGGCGCAGTTCCGCCTCACTGGCCCAGGAGCGGACCAGCAACCGCGCCTTGGGGGCGTAATGCTTGGGCAACTGCCCCGGACTGCGCCGGGGCCGGTCCCCAGCGGTCGGGACTTCGCCCTCCAGACTCGCGCCCAACACCGCGGCCAGGCTCTCCTGGTGGATCATCCCAGGACGCAGGATGCGGTGCGGCCGATCGGTGAGATCGACCACTGTGGATTCGATGCCGACCTGGGTGGGGCCGCCGTCGACGATCAACCGGAGCGCGCCGCCCAACGCCTTGAGAACGTGTTGGGCGGTGGTGGGTGAGAGTCCGCCGGCGGGATTGGCGCTCGGCGCGGCCAAGGGGAAGCCACACTCGGCGATTACCGCCTGGATGAGCGGGTGACTGGGCCACCGCACCCCCACTGTCGGCCCGCCGGCTGTCACCGCATCTGGGATCATGGTGGCTCGTGGCAGCACCAACGTCAGTGGCCCCGGCCAAAACGCCTGGGCTAGATCCTCTGCCGACGCCGGCCAATTGCTCACGCAGCGGCGTGCCATGTCGAGGCCCGCCACATGCACAATGATCGGGTTGTGGGCCGGCCGGCCCTTGACGGCGAAGACCTCAGCGACCGCCTTCGGATCGAAGGCGTTGGCCGCCAGGCCATACACCGTCTCGGTCGGCAGCGCCACGACTTTGCCGGCGCGCAGGAGCGCCGCCGACCGCAGCACCGCGGCCCGAAAGCGCGCCTCGGTGTCGGTGGGCACCAGCTCTGCCTGTGGCAAGGTGGGCAACGTCACGGCGGCACTCTAGCCCGCGTCCGGGTCATCCTGGCAAGTCGGGAGACATCGAAGACACGAAGCTCATCGTCAGCACGGTGATTGTCGGCGTGGCGCGCCACATGCCGGAGCGCCGGTCGTGGCGACTGAAGGTGAGTGCCTCTGCCATCCACAATCCACATCCCACCTCATCCCCCCGACTGCACCCATCGGAATCACCGCGCGGCGGCGGAGCGACGTTACGGAGGGGTGGATTGGGGTCCGCGGTGAATAAGCTGTGGAGAACTCGTCCTTTCTTTTTGCCCAATCTGTGCCAAGGGTAAGCACTGGCGAAGTAGCGAGCCCGGGTCCAAGTACCGGCGTCGAGACTTAAGAGCCGGGGCGTCAGGACAATGTTCCTGCGAGGAACCACTCCATTGGGAGTCGCTCACTCACTGTGGTGAGCCGTTAAGATGAATCCCGCCTGGCGGGAGCGCCAGTCTCAGTGGTGCCGCTGCTTCGCCATTTCTGCTTTTTTCTCTTAGGCTGTGGCTTGCGGGTTGCGTTTTGCGGTCCGGGCCGCACTTTAGGGGTGTCGAAAGGCGCATATGGAAGTCCTGTATATTCTGGGTGTGCTGGTCGTTTGGTTCGTTCTGATGAGGTGGGTGTTACCGCGGTTTGGGATCGGTACGTGAATGACCGGGAGCTGCTCGGTCGAGCAGCCCAAGGGGGAGGAGCCGGACCCGAAAGGCCCGCAGCGGTCATAGCGGTCAGCAGGGGCGAGGCGTGGGCCGTCATGCCGGGCGATGCGTTTCGCGGGCCTGTCTGCCGTTAGGATCAGACTGTGTCGGCGGGCTGGCTTTCGCTCGAGCGGTAGGAAGGGCGGCACCTATGAAACGCGAAGAAGCCTGGCAGCTCCTCACCGAGTTCACCCAATCGGAGTCGTTACGCAAGCATGCGCTGGCGGTCGAGGCCGCACTGCGTCATTATGCGCCGTTGCTGGGGGGGGACGTCGAGGTGTGGGGTGTGACCGGGCTGATTCACGATTTCGACTATGAACGTTGGCCGAGTCCACCCGAGCACACGCGTGTCGGGGCGGGGATCCTCCGTGACCGCGGCGTGGACCAAGAGATCATTGGCGCGGTGCTATCGCATGCGGAATGGAACCAGGCGGAGTACCCATTGGATCGGCCGTTGCGGAAGGCGCTCTTTGCGGTGGACGAGCTGTGCGGGTTCATTACGGCGGTGGCGTATGTGCGGCCGGAACGGCTGACCGGGATGACCGCCGGCAGTGTCCGCAAGAAGATGAAACAGCGGTCGTTCGCGGCGGCGGTGAAACGGGAGGACATCGAGCGCGGTGCGGCGTTGGTGGGCCGGCCCCTGGACGAGCATATCGGCCACGTGATTGCGGCTTTGCAGGGCATCGCGCCGGCGCTGGGGCTAGCCTGAGGGCGTCGGTCTTCGCCCTTGCACGAGGGGCTGGGGTCCGCCACTTTCGCTGCCCATGAAGGTCTTGGTGAGCGGCGGCGCGGGCTACATCGGTTCCATTTGTGTCGAGGAACTCCTGGAGCGCGGCTACGGCGTCACGGTGCTGGACAACCTGAGCGAGGGCCATCGGGCGGCGGTGGATTCGCGGGCGCAATTCGTGCGGGTCTGTCTGAGCGATCGCGAGCTCACGATGCGCGCGGTGGAGGCGGCTGGGGCGGAGGCGATTCTGCATTTCGCGGCCAACGCTCTGGTGGGCGAGTCGATGGCGAACCCCTCGAAATATTTCCGCAACAATGTGGCGGCCGGCCTGAATTTGTTAGATGCCGCGGTGCGAGCCGGCGTGCGAAAGTTCGTATTCAGCTCGACTTGCGCCACGTACGGGCCGCCGGCGCGGGTGCCGATCGCTGAAGACCAGCCCACGCACCCGATCAACCCCTATGGGGAGTCCAAGCTGATGTTCGAGCGCATCCTGGAGTGGTACCGGCAGCTCCACGGGCTCGAGCCGGTGGTATTCCGGTACTTCAACGCCGCCGGCGCCTCGGCGCGCTTTGGCGAGCATCACCGGGTCGAGACCCACTTAATTCCGAACGTCCTCAAGGTGGCGCTGGGCCAAGCGCCGCATTGCCAGGTCTACGGCACCGATTACGCGACGCCGGACGGGACGTGCATTCGGGACTACATACACATTCTGGACTTGGCAGACGCCCATATCCGGGCCTTGGCGCCGGGACGGATGGGGGTGTACAACCTAGGCAACGGCGAAGGGTACTCGGTGCGAGAGGTGATTCAGACCTGCGAGCAAGTGACGGGGCGGAACATCGCGGCCATCGAACGGCCGCGGCGACCGGGAGATCCGGCGCGGTTGGTGGCGGCGGCGGACAAGGCCAAGCGCGAGCTGGGTTGGCAACCGCGCCACCCGCGGCTCGAGCAGATCGTGGCCACGGCGTGGGCCTGGCATCGGGCGCATCCGGACGGTTACCCAGCCGGACCCGAGTGACGGTTCTGGCGGTGCGTGGGGGCGGCCCGGACCAGATCAAGCGGGTTTGCGGTCCCGGCACACGACGCGCTCGACCGCCGCGACCAACCCGGGGACGGTGTGCGGGTCCGCCTCGACGGCCGGTTCGAGGCCGAGGGTGGCCAGGGCCTTGGTCGCCTCTGGGCCGAGGGTGGCCACTTTGAGTGCGGGGTAACGGCGGAGCAACCGCGGCAGGTCAAACCGGGCGTGGAAGTGTTCGACGGTCGAGCCGCTGGTGAAGGTGACCCAATCCGCGCCCGACTCGACGAGTCGGGCGGCGGCGCCGTTCCGGTCGTCGGTGTCTGCCACGGTGCGGTAGCAGGCGATGTCGTCGACAATGGCGCCGTTTTCTTCCAGGAGGCGGGGCAGCTCGGGGTTGGCCACTTCGGCGCGCAACAGCAGGACCCGCACGTTTTCCAGGCTTTGGAACTGGAGGAGTTCCTTGGCGATCTCGCGCGCGGTGTGCTTGTTCGGCACGAGGTCGACCTTGAGGTGGAGCTCGGCCAAGCGGGCGGCGGTGCCGGGGCCCACGGCGGCGAGCCGGACGGCGCCGAGGTCGCGCAGGTCTTCGAAGGCCTTGAAGAAGTAGTCGAAGAAGGAGCCGACCCCGTTGGCGCTGGTGAAGATGACCCAGTCGTACTCGCCCAGGCCCGCCATGGCCTCGACCAGCGGTCGATGCTCGGTCGGCGGCCCGATGCGGATGCAGGGCACCTCGAGCACATCCGCGCCGCGCTCGCGGAGGGCGCCGGTGAGCTGGGCGGCCTGGTCGCGCGCCCGGGTGACGACGATGCGCTGGCCGAACAGGGGGCGGCGCTCGAACCAGTTGAGCTGGGAACGCAACGAGACGACCCCGCCGATGATGGTGACGGCGGGGGCGCTAAACGCGGCTTGGGCGGCGCGCTGGCCGATGTCGGCGAGCGTCCCGGCGATGGTCTGTTGCTGGCCGGTGGTGCCCATGCGCACCATGGCCACCGGGGTGTTCGGCGCCAAGCCGCGGGCGACGAGGGTTTCCGCCAGTTGCGCGATGCGCTCGACGCCCATCAGGATCACCTTCGTGCCGGGCAGGCGCACCATCAGGTCCCAGTCCAGTCCACTGCCCTGCGCCAGCGGATCGCGGTGGCCGGTGATGACGGTGAAGCTCGAGCCATGAGCGCGGTGGGTGAGCGGGATGCCCGCATAATTGGGCACCGCCATCACCGACGAGACCCCGGGCACCACCTCGAAGGGAATCCCCGCCGCGGCCAAACCTTGCGCCTCTTCTCCGCCTCGGCCGAAGGTGTACGGGTCGCCCCCTTTGAGACGGATGACGCACTGGCCGGCGCGGGCGCGTTCGACGAGCAGAGCGGTCAGCGCTGCCTGCGAGGGCGGGTGGTCCTTGGTTCGCCGGATGATCTCGGCGCCGCGGGGCACGAGCCCGAGCAACTCCGGGTTGACGAGCGCGTCGTGCACCACCACGTCCGCGCGGCGCAGCAGCGCCGCCCCGCGCAAGGTGAGCAACTCCGCGTCGCCGGGTCCGGCGCCCACGAGGTACACGGTGCCAGGAGGTTTCATGTCACTGGGGCGGGATCTTAACGCAAGGCGAGCCTGGGGGAAAGGGGACAGAAAAGGCGTGTAGTGGGAGTCGACATCGGGCAAGCTGGCCCCACACCACCACAACGACACCGATGATGGAAGCGACGATCCAGTTTACTGTGAACGGCCAACGGCGGTCGGTCACCACGGACCCCGCGCGGCCGCTGGTCGAGGTGCTGCGCGAGGATTTGCAACTGACGGGCACGAAAGTCGGGTGCGGCGAGGGTCAATGCGGTTCGTGCACGGTGTTGCTGAACGGGCGCACGGCCCTGGCGTGCCAGACGCCGGTGGCTCAGGCCGACCGTCAAACCGTCCTCACGATCGAAGGGCTGGCTGCCGGCGCGACCCTGCACCCCATTCAGGAGGCCTTTCTGGCCCAAGGCGCGCTCCAGTGCGGCTACTGCACCCCCGGGATGATCATGGGCGTGGCCGGCGCGCTGCTCGATAAACCCCAACCGACTGCGGCGGAGCTGCGGGCCCACCTCGAGGGGCACCTCTGCCGTTGCTGCGGTTACCCGCGAATCCTCGACGCCCTCGAGCGAGTCGCGGAGCTCACGCGGAGGATCACGCCATGACCACTGAACCCAGGACTGGTGGCCACTCGACTCCCGACCCCACCGCCGACGCACTGGTTTTGCCGGACTGCGGGATCAGCCGCCGCTCGTTCGTGCAGTGGCTGGGCGCCGGCTTGCTCATCTCGGTGGGCGCTGGTCCGGCGCTGGCCCAGCGCAGCGGTGGTCGCGGCGGGGGCGGCGCCCGGAGCGTTTCGGCTCGTGTCCATCTAGGTCAAGACGGCCGGATCACCGTCTTGAGCGGCAAAGTCGAGATGGGGCAAGGCGCGCGGGCGGAGCTCAGCCAGGCTGCCGCCGAGGAATTGCGTTTGGCGGTTGGGCAGGTGACGATGATCCTAGCCGACACGAGCGTGGTGCCTGACGACGGGACCACGGCGGGGAGCCGCACGACACCCGCGACCGTGCCGGCCGTGCGTCAGGCGTGTGCTGCCGCGCGCCAACTCCTGGTGGAATTGGCTTGCCGCCGCTTCGGGGTCCAACCGGGGGAGGTAGTCGTCCGCGATGGCCAGATCGCCCACGCGGCCTCGCAACGAACCGCCACCTACGCGGATCTCGCCCAGGCAGGGGAGACCGCCAAGGCCTTCGAGCGGGCGATCCCCGCCGAAATCGAGTTGACCCCGGTCCAGGCTTGGCGGGTCCTGGGGACTTCGGTGCCGCGCCCGAACGGTCGGGACTTGGTGATGGGTACCCACGCGTTCCCGTCGGACGTGCGCCGGCCTGGGATGCTTTACGGCAAGGTGCTCCGCCCTCCCAGCTACGGCGCCCGACTCAGCTCGGTTGACCTGGCGGTGGCGCAAGCGTTGCCGGGGGTGGTGGCCGTGCGCGACGGCGAGTTTGCTGGGGTGGCGGCGCCGACCTCGTTGCGGGCACGGGAAGCCCTGGCGGCGCTGGCGACCACGGCCCGCTGGGAGGAGCTGCCGCAACCTTCAAGCTCGGAGATCTACGATTATCTCCGGCAACGAGCTCAAGGGGGTGTGCCGGCCAATCCGTTCACGGCCGAACTCGCCGCGGCGCAGCAGGTCTTGCGGCAGACCTATCGCGTGCCCTACGTCCAACACGCGCCGCTGGAACCGCGCGCCGCCGTGGCGGAGTGGGAGGGCGATCGGCTGACGGTCTGGACCGGCACGCAGAGCCCCTTTGGCTACCATCGTGAGCTGGCCCGCGCCTTCCAGTTGAGCGAGGACAACGTGCGGGTCATGGTGCCGGATTTCGGCAGCGGGTTCGGAGGCAAACACAGCGGCGAAGCGGCGATCGAAGCGGCACGGTTGGCGCGCGCGGCTGGCCGGCCGGTGTCGTTGACCTGGACTCGGGCAGAGGAGTTCACCTGGGCCTATTTCCGGCCGGCGGCGGCGATCGACATCGAGGCCACCCTCGATGCGACGGGCCGGCTGACCTCGTGGTATTTCCTCAACCTCAACTCGGGCGGCGCGGCGGTGGACACGCCATACCGCGCTGGCGCGGCCAGGTCTCGGTTTATCGCCTCGAATTCACCGCTCCGCCAGGGCTCGTATCGGACCCTGGCCGCCACCGCGAACAACTTCGCGCGCGAGAGCTTCATGGACGAGTTGGCGCTGGCTGCGGGCGTGGATCCCTTGGACTTCCGGCTCGCGCACCTCGAACACCCGCGCCTGCGCGCTGTGCTCGAGGCGGCGGCGCAGCGCTTCGGTTGGCGCGAGCGTGTGACAGCGAGGCAGCCGTCGCTGGGCGTGGGCTTGGCTTGCGGGACGGAGAAGGGATCCTATGTGGCGGCGTGCGCGGAGGTGACGATCGATTCGGTCACCCAGCAGATCGCGGTGCGGCGCGTGTGTGAGGTGTTCGAGTGCGGCGCCATTCTGAACCCGGCGAACCTCCGCGCCCAGGTGCAAAGCTGCATCGTCATGGGACTGGGCCCAGCCCTGCGCGAAGAGATGCGCTTCGCCCACGGCAAAATGTTAAACGCCTCCTTCGCGCAATACCGAGTCCCCCGCTTCAGTGACCTGCCTGAACTGGACCTGCACTTGCTCGCGCGCCCCGACCTACCGGCCGCCGGCGGGGGCGAAACGCCGATCATCGCCATTGCGCCGGCGATTGCCAACGCGGTCGCGCACGCCACCGGCACACGGGTCCGCCAAATGCCCATCCGCCTGCCCGAGGCACCGACCGCCTGAGCCGGCCTTCACCCCGCCACGCCTACGGATGAGAGCTTCGGATCGGCGACAGTCTGCCGGTAGGGCGCGCAGTCCCCTGCGCGCCGCGACCCTCCGGGGACACAGGAGACCGCGGCGCGCAGGGGACTGCGCGCCTTACCGCCAACTGGTAGTCCGTCTTGGTGGCTCATGAGCAAGCGCCCATTCCTGCGGCATGAACGCTAGCTCACCCGCACCCGAGCCGCCGCCGGGTAAAACCACCGGCCCGTTGGGCGGGGGCCGCCAGGCCGCGGGGCTTGGAGCCCCGACAAGCCAGGACCTCCCGCGCGCAGTCCTGGCCTGGTGCGACGCCGGTCGCCCCTTCGCCCTCGCCCTGGTGCTCGAGACTTCCGGTTCCACTCCGGCCAAGGCGGGCGCGCACGCTATCCTCGATGCCACAGGCGCGATTTTCGGCACCATTGGCGGCGGGCTTGTCGAGGCGGAAACCCAGCAACATGCTCGCGCGGTCATTGCCGCGGGGCGACCGATGGTGCTGGATCGGCGGCTGCAGGGCAGCGGCGTTGCGGACGCGGACCCGATCTGCGGCGGGCGAATGCGAGTCTTGATCGACCCGACCGCGGTCTGTCACCGCGCTGCGTTTGCCGCTGCGGCTGGGGCACAACAGCGCCGTGAAAGGGGAGTACTGCTCACGACGCTGCACTCGAGCGCGGAGCTGACGGTAGCCACCGACGTGGCGTTTGTGGGTGGGCCAACGTTCGAGCCGCCGCCGGGAACCGTCCGCGCCGACGTGGTCCGGACCGCACTCGAGACCGGGCAAACCGGTCTGGTGGTGGTGGAGTCGGCGAGTGGAGGGCCGCCGCAGGAGGTGTTGGTCGAGCCGCTCGTGCCGCGGCCGCGCTTGTTGATCGTGGGGGCGGGGCATGTGGGGCAGGCGGTCGCTGTGCAGGCGAACCTGGTAGGATTCGACATCGCCGTCCTGGACGACCGGGCGGCGTTCCTTACGCCCGCGCTGTGGCCGCCTGACGCCACGCTGCGCTGTGGGGACATCCCCAGCGAGTTGGCCGCCGGGCCGTTGGACCCGGACACGTACGTGGTGCTGGTCACGCGCGGTCACCGGCACGATGCGGCGGCGTTAGCGGTGTGCTTGCATCAGCCGACGGCGTACGTCGGGATGATCGGGAGCCGGCGCAAGGTCGCGTTGGTGCGCCAGGAATTCCTCGAGTCCGGGCGCGCCACAGCCGCCGAGTTCGACCGCGTCTGCGCTCCGATTGGGCTCGAGCTCGGCGCGGTGACGGTGCCGGAGATTGCCACCAGTATCGTGGCGCAACTCATCCTCACGCGTCGCAAGGGGCGCGACGGCAAAACCCGCCCGCCATGAACTCGCGGCGGGTTGGCGCGGTGGTGTTGGCGGCCGGTAGGTCGCGACGCATGGGCACGCAGAAGCTGCTGCTCCCGGTGGGCGGGCGCCCGCTGATCGCGCGCGTGGTGGACGAAGTCTTGCGAAGCGGTGTGAGGCCGGTGTTGGTTGTGGTGGGGCGGCACGCGCGCCGGCTCGAGCGCGCGTTGATGGGGCGTCGGGTCAAGTTCGTTACCAACCCGCGCCCGGAGAGTGACATGCTCGAGTCGGTGCGGTGTGGGTTGCGCGCGTTGCCGAAGGCGTGCGCGGCGGTCGCGGTGGTGCTCGGGGACCAACCGGGGCTCACCGCCGAGACGTTGGCGTCCTTGATCCGAGCCTATCGCGCCGGCACACGGGACATCGTGGTCCCCACCTGCCAGGGCCGGCGCGGCCACCCGCTCCTGTTCGCACGCCGCTACGGCCCGGAAGTCCTGAGCGGCTACGCGAGCGTGGGCCTGCGGGGCCTGCTGCAGGCGCATCCGGAGGACGTGTTCGAGGTCGAGTTGGGCGCGCCTGCCGTGCTCGAGGACATGGACCTCCCGGCGGATTACCGGCGGGTGGTTAGCCGTTTTGGGCTGGGGCCTCAGAACTCGGGGCGCGCGCTGCGAAGACGAACTGGTTCGAGGTCTGGCCGCCGAGCTTGGTCCAAAGGAGATCGAGCATGAAGAAACAGCCGACGACCGGCAGGTTCTTGAGGTTGAGGAACTCCCACGCGGACTGGCCCCGATCGAGCGAGTTGAGGCCAAGCGCATTGCGCAGGCTGATAATCCAGAAGGCGATCGACGGCGTGCAGCCTTGGGCTTCGACCACATACCCCGTCTCACCCAGGAGCCGGGCGAGCGACGCGAGGTTGAACAAGTGGAAATGCCGGGGGATGTGGTACCCACCCCAGTAGCGGCGTCGGAAGAAGCGGTAGTCCCAGCCGCCCCGGTTGGGGGTATCGATCGCCAACACACCGTGCGGCGAGAGTTTGCGCTGGACGAGGCGCAGGGCCGCTCGCGGATCGCGCAGATGCTCGATCAGTTGGCGCATGACGATCAGGTCGTGCCCCCCATCCGCCAGCGCGCTCAGGTCCGCCTCGACGTTGCCCGTCACACACCGAATCCCCGCCGCCTCGGCCCGCCGCAGCACCGCACCATCAAACTGAAGATCCAAACAGACCGCTTCGACACGGCCCTCGGTTCCGGCCTCGAACACCTCGCGCAACTTGAGCAAGCGAGTCAAGTTCCCGCCCCCGATATCGACGACCGACCGCACCCGTCGATTCCCGAGGCGGCGCCGCAGTTGGGTGGCGTCCTTGGTCATCTTGGCCTCGACCACCGGTCCGGTCATGTAGATCGGGGAGCGTGGATCATGCGCGCCAGGAGGGTGAGGTAGGAGGCGCGAACGCGCCGCACGTAACCTGGTTGGTGCGCCTCCATGAGCCGGCGCAGGGCGGGCAAGTGGTAGAACGGGACGGTCAAGTGGGCGTGATGCGCCTGATGATCGTCGAACCCAAACGGCGCTAGCAAATAGCGCTCGAGAAAATGGGTCTCGACATCGATCGTGCTCTGGGGCGCACGCGCCAGGTCTCGCTCCGGCGGCCCGGGGAAGAAGTAGTGATAGCCGTGTTCGAGGAAGGTGCGGATGCGGTCCAGTTGGAGGGCGATCACGAAGATGGGCGCCAACCAGAAGACAAAATAAGCCGACGCACCGAGCCGCCACCAGTACAACGCCAGCACCACCCCCTGCACCGCGGCAATCGGGGCCACTTGCGCCTGCACGGTTCCCAGGCTGGGACGCTGCGCGTTCACCAGGGCATGGCTACCCGGGACGCCGCCATCGCCGAAGAACTTCCGGCGCAGCTTTGTCAAGCTGTCCCGGTAGTTGCCGGTCAACAACAAACGTAAGCGCGGCCAGCCAGGTTGCTCCCGCAGCAATGGCCGGTAGATGTAGCCATCGATGTCGTCCTCGATGCTCTGCGGCGATTTGTGATGTTCGAGGTGGGCGCGCCGGTAGTTGAACAGCGACACGCCAACCAGCGAGGCACACCCGGCGCACGGTCTAACTGGCCGCCTTGGCTAGGGCAGCGCTGTGGGCGTGGATCTTGCGGATGGCGGCGACGATGTGTTCGAGGTCGCCCCGCTCGGCCAAGAGCATGTTCTGCGTCAGAGCGACGGTGGTCGCGCACACCTGCCGGTTGCCCTTCAGGTCGTTGAAGCTCTCGCGATAGGCCTTGAGCCGCTCGGCGCTGAACAGGCGCTTGAACCCGCGCGAGTTGATGGCCTCGTCCAGCAGCCCGTCGTGGTATTGCTCCGCGTAACCGCTGCTGGTCGGGATACCCTCGGCGCCCAGCGCCCGGATGAACTGGTCGCGCGACAGGCCGTGGAACTGGCTGGCATCGTACCGGAAGGGATACAGATGCCACACCGCCCGGCTCCGGTCGGGCAGGCGGGCCGGTTGGATGCCCGGGATCTGCTTGAGTTCGGCTGTGAGGTAATCCGCGTGCTCGCCCCGGCGCGCTGTGTCCGTGACCAGCTTCTCCAATTGCTGCAGGAGAATGGCCGCCTGGAAATGTTGCATGCGGTAATTGCTGCCACGGGTGAAGTAGGACCGCTCACCCCGAAAACTGCCGTAGGCACGGCCGCAGTTGTGGAAGGACTGGCACCGGTCCAAGAGCGCGTCGCTGTCGCCCGTAACGGCGCCGCCCTCGCCCGAAGGCAGATGTTTGGACTCCTGGAAACTGAAACAGCCTAGATCGCCGAGGACACCGCATTTGCGGCCTTTGTACTCGGCCAGCCAGGCCTGGCAGGCATCCTCGACCACCGCCAGCTTGTGTTTCTTGGCGATGGCATTGATTGGGTCCATGTCACACGGCATCCCGTAGATGTGGACCGGCAGAATCGCTCGGGTGCGGTCGGTGATCCGGCTTTCGATCGACGCCGGATCCATGGTCAGGGTTGCTGGGTCGGTGTCGGCGAAGACCGGGAGGGCTTTGTTGACGAGGATGGCGTTGTAAGTGGCGATGAAGGTGTAGGGCGAAACGATGACTTCGTCTCCGGCGTCCACGTCCATCACGTGCAGGCTCACCAACAGGGCCGTCGTGCCGCTGGCCGTGGCCAAGCACCGTTTGGCGCCGAGCAACTGGGCGTAGGCCGTCTCGAACTGGCCCACGTTCTCCCCCGAACCGCGGAACCAGCGCCGGCTGCGCAGCACCTTCAGCACAGCCGGTTCCCAAGCCTCGCGCCAGGTTGGCCAACTGGGCCAACCCCCCGGATGCACCGGGGCGCCGCCCAGCAAAGCCGGTTTGGCGGTCTCGGCGGCCAACGCGCGGGGGGCGGTTTGGGTGCTCAACCAAGTGAGCGCCGCCGAACCAGCGGCGGCGTTACGAATGAATCCACGACGGGTGATTTGCTTGTTCATAGGCTCGCGAGTTTGACAGGGCTGGGTGAGACTCAGCCATAAACCGGTCGCACCGTCAATCGCGCGCTGCTGAGGGCTTGCAGAGCCGCCTCGGGTTGTGGCACGCTTCATCCGCGTTCGGGCTCGCCTTGGAGACGCGGCCGCGCGGCGCGGTTTCCGGGGCCTGCCAGTGCCAGAGTAGCTCAGCGGTAGAGCAGGGGACTCATAAGCCCTTGGTCGGGGGTTCGATTCCCTCCTCTGGCACCATATTTCGTATATTCATTTGTAGCCTATTACAGAATCCGATCGACAGTCAGGCGGGCAAACTAAGACTACCCACTAAGACTACGTTCCGGGATGTTGCCTCCCTTCGCCGATGTCAGGAATGACTGACCCCAGGCGCGGACGCCTGCCCGGCGAGGGCCATCTGCCGACGGGCCAGGCAGGGAGGACGCGGGGTTAGTCGCTCACGAACGAAGCGGCATCGAGACTTCGAGACGGTCTGCCGCGCTGAGTTCCTACACCACGATGCCCTTTCGCTTCGCCCTTGGCTCGCTCTTCGACGTTTCCTGCTCGCCTCGTGTTAGGAAAGCGGGCAGGTGATGAGAAGGCCTGCAGGCGGCGCCGGAGAAAAGCACCGGGGAGCGGCCGCCAAGGAGGAGTGCCAACAGAGGGCATGAAGCCGCACCAGCGGTGCCCGCTTGGAGCTTGCTTGCCCACCCGGCGGCTGGCAATCTGCTGCGCACGCTGGCTGCGCTGAGACTGCCCGCGCGCACACACTCGAGAACTCGATGAGCGCCGATTATATTCAACCCATACTGGATCCCGAGGACCCAGAAGGGCCGCGAGTGCAGGCTGTTTTGCCAGGTCGACTGATCTCATACTACTACAAGTTTCACCCGGTCAATTACGAGAACCTCCGTGCTGCAAAGTTCGTGCTAGAGCATCCCAAACGGCTCTTCGCCGGAATCCGTGCATTTAACGAAGGCGGTTGGTGCTTTACAGGCAGACCCGAGACCTGGCACATTCGGGAAGACGTGACGGCACCGTTTCCCGCGAATTTGGTTTTCGCGGTCTACCTTAATTCTCGGTGTTTCGTTTACGAGTGCTGAGCCGAGTACTCAGCGAAGGACGATCCTGATTGTCCAAGAGACTGGCAGAACCGATATTCGAGGCTGGTATGGAAAAGCACTTCCTGAGCGCATTTGTCGAGGGCACGGAACGGGAATCCCCCAAACCGTGGTACAACCCCGATGGGGATTGCATCGTCTATCAGTTCGGCGACGAAGCAATTGTCGCTGACCGAGTCGACGAGATACTGACCATCTATCGTTCTGTCGAGACAGGGAAGTCGATCGGATACCAGATTAAGGGCGTGTGCGCGCTGGGCCGGAAGTTCGGCCGGGATACCCTGATCGTGAATTGCCGCCAGGATCGGGAAGAACTGAAGGAGATCTCCCTCTGCTGGCTGCTCCTCGCCGCTTACGAGGACGGCCCGAAGACTATTGGCCGGCGTCAGGCGTACAGTGATGCCCTGGAATACTGCGGTCCGCACCCGCGTTTGACCACCAGAGACCTCGACCTCGTTCCTGCCTGAGTCCTCTCCGGCTGCTCTGCCGCAACACCTTCCGTGCCACCGCAGCATGGGCTGTAAGATGGCCACGCAAGTGCTTCGTGTTCAACACATGCGCCTGATCTGGTATCAGGTTGAAGCGCAACATCCGCTCGCCAGTCGCGCACGCCTGGTTTCAGATCAGATCATTTGGCTACGGAGTATTTCGTGAGTGTTGCGTTCTACCTTACATCCGCCGAAACGTATCAAACGACGTGCCAGGCGATGCCCAAGCTGGGCGGCTCACCCTCCGTCCGCTGCCGTTGCCCTCACTGGGCGGAATGCGCGGTTGAGCACGCTCAGCCCAACAACGCGCGTCGCAACAGCTCGAGCCCCTGCTGGGAGGTCACGTGCTTGAAGGTCTCGCGATCGAACGTGTTCACTTGCAGCACCACGGTGGTGCGGTCCGGCGTCGCGAGGGCGAGGAAGACCGTGCCCACCGGTTTGACCTCCGACCCGCCGCTGGGCCCGGCAATGCCCGTCACCGCCAAGGCGTAGTCGGCCCGGTAACGGGCGCGGGCGCCTTCAGCCATCTCGCGGGCGACCGGCTCGCTGGCGGCGCCGTGCTCGGCCAGGGTTTGGGGGTGGACGCCCAGGCACTGTTGTTTGAGTTCGTTGCTGTAGGTGACGAGGCCGCCCAGGAAGACCGCGGAAGCGCCGGGCACGTCCGTGATGCGACTGGCGATGCGCCCGCCCGTGCACGACTCGGCCAGCACCAGGGTCTGCCTCCGGTCGGTAAGGAGTCGGACGACGACCGCCTCGAGCACGTCATCCTCATCCCCGTAGACGTGCTGGCCGATGAGCCGGCGTACCGTCGCCTCCGCTTCCTCCAACAACGGGCGAACCGCCTCGCCGCGGGCGGACAGTCGGATGTCCACTTCGCCGGGTCGCGCGCAGTACCCGATTTCGAGCCCCGCCTGGACGAGCTCGGCCAGCGGACCGGCGATGCGTTCCTGCACCAGGGATTCGCCCAATCCCGAGCTGCGCAGGGTGCGGCAGAGAAAGGGGGCGGGCAACCGCGAGTTTTGGCGCAGCCAGGGCAACACCTGCTCGAGAAACATGGGCCGCAACTCGCGGGGCGGGCCGGGCAACATCACGAGCCAGACTCGCTCGGCTCGGGAGGCTTGCTGGGGCGATGGCCCTTCGAGAATGAGTCCGGGCGCGGTGCCATTGGCGTTGGGCAAGACCAGGGCGCCTTCCGGCACCAGGGCTTGAACCTGGGTACTGGCTGGTCGGGGTCGACGGCGCGCGGCGAACCAGGCTTCGAGGTGCGCCACCACGGCCGGGTCTTCGACGAGCTGGCGCCCGAACAAGGCGGCGATGGCGTCGCGGGTCAGATCGTCCGAGGTCGGCCCGAGGCCGCCGGTGGTGATCACCAGGGCCGCGCGGCCCAGCGCTTCGCGGACGGCCTGCTGGACGGCTGGGGCGGTGTCGGGCACCGCCACCTGGCGGGCGACGAGGTAGCCTCGGTCGGCGAGTTGGCGGCAGAGCCATTGCTGGTGGGTGTTGAGGACTCGGCCGGTCAGCAGTTCGCTGCCTGTGTTGATGAGCTCGATGTTCAAGCGGGGCGCAGTGTCCCGCGCCGACCGGTGGGGCGCAAGCGCGGGTTCGGCGTGAGCGACCGGGCGTCGTTGACTTGTGCGGGGGGAAAAATATACTGGCGACGTGGGTGAGACGCAGAATAAGTGCGGCAAACAGCGGTTTCTGGACTTTCTAGGCGGGAAGAGGCTTCGCCTGACCGCCCAGCGCCGCGCGATTGTCGAGACGGTGTTCAGCACCACCCAGCACTTCACGGCCGATCAGCTCTTGGCTTGGGCGCGCAAGCGCGACAGGTCCGTCTCGCGGGCGACGGTGTATCGCACGCTGCCGTTGTTGACCGAGAGCGGGCTGGTGCGGGAGATGGACTTCGGCAAGGGCCAGACCTACTACGACCCCAACTACGCCGATCATCCCAACCACAGCCACCTGATCTGCGAGGACTGCGAGAAGATTGTCGAATTCGAGAGCGAGAAGATCGCGCGGCTCGAGACGGAGATCGGGCAGAAGCTCGGCTTTTCGGTCACCCGCCAAAGGCTCCAGATCACGGGCAGTTGCGACGAACTCAAGAAGCGCGGCACCTGCAAGAACCTGGACCCTCGAAGCGCCAACTCGGCTGCCCTCCATGAGCCGAGGTAACCTGTGCAGGCCGAAGCGCCCTGACCCGCTGCGGTTGCCGCTCGAATAGGCTTCAGTCGGAGGGGGAATCTGCCGAAGTAGGCAACGTGGCGATTGCACATGCCGAGCCTGAACCTTTGAACGGGGCGGCTTGCGAGCTGGCAGCCACGCCAGCACCGCGCGCCGCGGCAGCGGCCATCGCTCCAGGGGCATGCCCCGGAGGCCGGCGCCAGCCCAAATTCCTTCTCGGGTCGCGCATGACGGATCTGCGACCGCGGCTCGATACAGGGCCCGAGTTGGCTGCGCCAGGCGAGCGTGCGGCGCTGGTGGAGGGGCCTGGTGGAGATCGAGGTGAGCCGAGCGGAGAAAGCGCGCGACTGGGAGTGGACCTGGCCGGCGAACACCCGCAGGCGAGCCCGAAGCCGGTTATCCGCGAGCTCGACCGGCGCGATCGGGAGACTCGAAGCCGGCAGTGGCTGCGGCATGGGGAGATCGCGGCGGTGGCGGTCGTGGTCGGGTTGTTGGTGGTGGCAACGTGGTACGTTTGCCAGCCCCGGTTGCGTGAGCCGCCCGCGACCGAGACTGTTGCGGGCGATCCTTCGCTCGACCAGTTCCGACCCGAACCGGCCCGGTGATTAGTCTTCGTCCGGCACGGCGGTAATGGCCCAGGTAGGGTACGGCTCTCGGGTCCCTTTGACCGCGCGCCAGAGGATGCGGTTGAGGACGTCCTCGGGGGCGCGGTCGACCTGCCGCAGGTTCAGCTTGGCGGAGACGATGGCATCTTGGCGGAGGACCGGGTCGGAGAGGGCCCGGGGATCGGGGTTCATCTGATCGAGGGGCACGCGGTTGGGGACGGCGGTGAACGGGGTGAAATCGGGCTGCTGGGTGAAACAATCGAACAGGGGGGTGGCGGTCGCATCGAACTGGTTCATGGGGGGCAAGCCAAGGATCTGCTCGATGGTGCGGAGGACACTGGTGGTGTTGTACTGCGTGCTGACGACGGCGTTGCGTCGGGTATACGGGCTGACGCAATAGGCCGTGGTGCGATAGCCGCTGACATGGTCCCAACCGGCTTGGGGATCGTCTTCGATGGCGAAGAGGACCAACTCGGGCCAGAACCGGCTATGGCTGAGCGCCTGGACGATCTGTCCGAAGGCCAGGTCGTTGTCCGCCACGCAGGCGGCGGGCGTGGGCGAACCGCGCCGTGTGCCGCTAGTGTGGTCGTTGGGCAGGCAAATCAAGACCAAGTCCGGAAAGGTCCCCGCGCGGTCCCAGGCGGCGATCTGGTTGGTGATGTAGCGAGCGCGCCAGACGTCGGGAACCGCCATCTCCCAGCCGATGGTATTGGTGGGGGTGAACGGGCGGATGGACTCGATACTGGGTTGGCTGCCGATGACGACGTCGCCGCGGCCCTCGAGGTACTCTTGCCAATAATCGGTCCAGGTGGGTTCGCCTTTGCGGCGGGGGTCTTTCCAACCACAGGCGGGCATGGCGAACTCGCCAAAGTTCCAGATGGATTTGCCGTGGGCGAGGACGTTGTCCCAGATGAACCCGGCTGGGGAGTAAGCGAGCGCGTCATTTTCGTCTTCGCCCATGCCGTCGGGGTAACTGCGCGGGAAGCCGGCGAAGGCCTTCTCCATATAATCGGTCGCGAAGGCGGTCGTACTCCATTGGTGACCGTCGCTGAGGATGCCGCTGCAGTAGGTGTTGTCGAGCAGGACGAACTCGCGAGCCAACTTGTGTTGGTTCGGGGTGACGTCTTCGCCAAAGATGCAGAGCCGAGGATCGCCGTTGCCGACGGGCAAGTCGCCCGGGACCTGGTCGTAGGTGCGGTTCTCCTTGATCACATAGACCACGTGCTTGAAGACGCTCGGTTCACCGATGCGCTCGGGCACCGGCCGCGGAGGTTGCTCGCGTCGGGGCGGCAACTGTGCGTGGGCGATCTGGGCGCGTCGGTAATTGTCGTACACGATGGCCGACAGGTCCGGGAGTTGGCGCCGGGCGGGAACGCGCAGGAGGGAGAGGGAGCCAAAGTACTGGTGTGAGTTGAAGCCCTCGATGCCTTTGGCTTCGTCCTGTCGCTTCACGTCGCCAATGCCCTTGACGTTGGCCACGCAGAGTTGCGCGCGGCGGGCGTCGAAGGCCAGCGCGCCGGGAAACCAGCCGACAGGAATCAGGCCGAGGAGTTCGGATCGGCGCGGCCGGAAGGCGATGACGGCGACGGCGTTCTGGGTGCCGTTGGCCACATAAAGGGTGCGGCCGGTGCGGTCGAACGCCAGGGCATTGGGCGAAGCGCCGAAGAGGTCTGCCGGGCTTTGCTTCACCCAGACGGTTTCGATCACGCGGTCGGTGCGCGTGTCGATGACACTGAGCGTGTCACTCGCCGCGTTGGCGCAGACCACATAGCGGCGGTCCAGGCTCAACGCCAGGGCGCTGGCATGCAGCCCGGTCCTGATCTCGACGGGCCGTTGGCGGGTGTCGCCGTTCGGCCCACTGCGACGGGGCGCGGGTGCGGTTGGGCCGAGGTCGAGCACGGTGACCGAGCCTTCGCTGGCAATGTGCCGCACCGGGTCCACTCTGACCACCGTGCCGCGGCCGGCGGGACCGGTGAGGTCGCCCGCCACCGGCCGGCGTCCGCCCCAGTTGCTGACGTAGGCCTTGCGGCCCACAAGCACGACGTCATAGGGGGCCACGCCTACTTCGAAGCTCTGGCGCACTTGACCGGTTGCGAGTTCGAGTTCGAGCAGGCGGTTCGAGAGATTGCCGCAGACATAGAGTGAGGCGCCGTCGGCCGACAAGGCCAGGCCCGCGGGGATTTCCTCTCTGCGCCGGGGCGCGTCGGCAGCGGGCAAAGGGATCGAGTGCGATGCCGACACCTGGCCATCCGGCGCTACCTGGAAGACCTTGATCGAGCCGTTGACGTTGCTGAGGTAGATGCGCCGGCCATCCGGCGAGAAGACCAAACCGGTGAAACTCACCTGCCCCTTGGTGTCCGGCTCGAGGATGTTGGCCGAGGCCACCGCCGGCTGGGGCTCGTGCTGCCGCTCGGAGGGTAGCGCCACGCGTTGGCGGATCGCGCCCGTGGCGGGGTCGAGTAGGACAAGTTCGCTGGTCTTGCCGGACACAGCGAGCAACGTGCCGTCTGGGCTCAAGGCGAGGGCTTGCGGGCGGAGTCCGGGGAGGTCGACCTGGATGCCGATGGGGGAGACGACCTGGTTGACAGGCGTGACCACGAGGTTCGTGCTGCGGCGGCCGACCCGTTGGGCGGTCGCGGGGGTCGTGGCGGCGAGGGAGGCCGAAGCGGCCGCCAGTGCCAGTAGCACCCGTGCGGTGGTGGAAGCGGACATGACGGCGCGGTGGTTAGTAGCCGAGGCGTGCCAGTTCCTGCTCGAGGGCGCCCTGGAACTCCTCCATGTCGAGGGGGGAAGGGCGGTAGCCTTTTTGGTCTGGGGCAAGACCAAGCCGCCCGAACTGGTCCAGGGCCCAGGTGGCCTTGGTGCCGTCGCTGAAGGTGACGCTGCCGCTCACGACGGTGCCGGGCTTGGCGATCTGGTCGGCTTTGACGGCGACCTTGCCGAGGGCGGGGGCGGGATCGGATGGACGGGTGGCGCCCGGGGGACGAGCCGCGGGGGGGCGGCCGGCTGGGGGGCCGGGTGGGCCTTTAGGGGGAGCGTCCAGGGTGCTGGGTCTAGGCGGCTCGAGGTCTTTGGGCACCAATTGCAGATCGCCGATGAGGAGTTTGACCTCCATATAGGTGCAGCGGAGGCCGAAATCCGTTTCCAGACGTTTCTGGATTTCGGCGAGCTGAAGGCCCTGGCCGATCCACTGGGTGACTTGCTGTTTCTGGCTGTCCGTGAGGTTCATAAATTGCCGTGAGCTATTCGGCGTGAATGCTCTCCCCGAGGCAACTGATTTCTTCGGCGCGCCGGCGGAACCGCTCTCGGCCGGCGAGTCGCGGGGCGCGTCGGGTGGGGCGCGCCGGAGGCCGAATTGGGCGAAGAGCGCGGCGTTGAGGGCGATCACGAAAAGCACCACCCCCGCCAGGACACGCCGCGCACGGCGCGCTTCACGGTCGCGGGATCGGGCCTGCCCAGCCGGCATGGGGCCTAGGCTTTCTTGGTTTTGGCGTGAAAGAGTTCGTCGCCTTTGAGTCCGGTCAGGTGCTCGACGCCTCGAAGCAGGCGGAACAAGGCGTAGAAGACAATGATGGAACTCGGCAGCACGGTGCCAGGCCAGCTCCAGAACTGGAGTTTGCCCAGTTGCAGATTGAACTCGGCCGTGCCCGACTCGGCGGGCAGTAGCCAGAGGGCGAGGGCGAAGTTGACCATGGCGCTGAGGGCCATGGCGCCGGCCAGAAGCCAGGACGCCGCGGCGAGTAATTGCTCGAAGGAGGTCAGGTTGTTGCGGGCGACCAGGGCCTCGTGAATACGGCCGGTATCGAGGACTTGGTCGTTGTAGAGGAGGGTGCGCACCAAGGGTTGGCGGGTGCGCAACGAGAGCGGGATAGCGGCCGCCACCACCAAGGGCAACGCCGCCTCTTTGACGGCGAACCAGGCGCCGTGCATCTTCAGCAAGCCCAACCCCCCCGTGAGCAGCGTGCTGACAAAGCCAAGGATCGACAGGAGATTCCACGTGCGCCGATAAGCGAGGTCATAGAGGCCATAACCGAAGGGAAAGGCTAGAGCCAACACCAAGCCTCCTACCGGGCCGAGGCGATCTTCCTTGCTCAGGAAGGCGAGAATCAACGCCGGCAAGACGGCGTTGAAGGTGAGATTGACCCAGAGATTGTCCGGCTTGGACCGCATATTCCGATCATTCGACCGGAAAGTCGGTGCGGACGACCTGTTGCTTGAAGGCGTGGGTGAGGTAATTGACCAGGGACTCGATCTGCAGCTCGCTCAGGGGGCCGCCCTTGCTCGCGCCCCAAGCCGGCATCAGGGTGTTGTCTTTACCTTCGGTGATCCAACGCTTCCAGTACTCGCGGTCCTGGGGTTTGTTCAGGGCGCGGAGGTTGGGCACCATGCTGGCGCGATGCTCGGCTTCGTGGCAGACGCCGCAGGCGGCCGTGTAGAGGGTCTGGCCGTACTTGCCGACCGCTGGGGCGAGGTGGCACGAGACACAATCGCCGCGGAAGACGGCCTGGCGATCGGCGAGCGCCGCCTGCATGTTGCGCGCGCGGTCGGCGGCGGACATGGGCGCTCCGACAGTAACCGGCAGAGTGGGGATGGTGGCGCGCACGGTCAGGTACCGGTACCCGGCGGTGCTGTCGACGGTCACGGTCTTGGTTAACACTCCGATCTTGCCGCGCAGGTCGGCGTCGACGGTGAAACTGCCGCTCTCTCCCGGAGCGAACCGCCAGGGCATGCTGGGCAGCTTCGCCACCGTGCACCCGCACGAGGTTCGCACCGAGGTGATCGTGACCTCGGCTTGGCTGGTATTGGTCAAGCCGAACGCGAACTGCGCGCTGACCTCCCCGGGCTTCGTCGTGTATTCCTTCACCAAACCATCCCACGCGAACACGCTCTCCTGGACCGGAGGCGCAAGCACCTGCGGAGCCGTGCTCAACCGGGCGCCCGGAGGCGGGATTTGGACCAATCCCGGTACGGGCGTCGGGATGGCCAGGCCAGGGCTAGCGCTGGGGAACAGGGGGACCGGTTGGATCACCGTCGGGCTTGGGGCGAGCGGCACCCCGCCTGGGGGTGTCGGCAGGAGGACACGAGGCGGCGTGGGCAACTGCCGCTCCGTCAGGCGCCGTGGTTTGGCTGGAGGCGCCGGGGGCAACTCCGGCGGCAGCGGGGGAGTGATGGGGTCACCGCCTAGGGCGATGACCGCCAGCCAGACGCCCCACCAGGCTTTAACCCGTCTACCTACCAACCGACTGCGCCAGATCAACATGGGCCGAATAGTATCGCAAATGCCATTGATTCGCGAGCAAAAACAACTTCCCCACGGGCTCCGCAACGGAGGCGGTTATGTCCGCTTCAACCGCGGCCCTTTGGGAGTGTCTTCGACCAACCACCCCTGAGACTTTAGCTCGAGGCGGAAGGCGTCCGCGCGCGCGAAGTCTTTGGCCCGGCGCGCGGCCTGGCGGGCTTCGAGCAAGGCCAGCATCGGAGCCGGCGCTTCGGCTGCGGTCGGACCGCCGAGGGCGAGCACCGCGTCCAACCGTCGCCAGGTGGCCAGGGCGGCGGTTGCCTGCGTGGGTGTGAGCGCGCCCTCGGCCAATCGGCGGTTGAGGTCGCGGATCCAGTCGAAGACAGCCGCCCAGGCCGCCGAGATGTTCAAGTCGTCCTCGAGCGCCGCAGCGAACCGCTCCAGCAACGCGGGGTCGACCTCCGTGGCAGCGGCGGGGGCAGCGCCGGCTCGTTCTTCGAGCTTGGAGAGGCATTCGTCGATTCGACCCAGGGCGCTGCGGGCGCCCTGCAAGCCCTCGATGGTGAAGTTGAACGACTCACGGTAGTGGGCGCTGAGCAACAAGTAGCGGATCTCGCGGCCGTTAAACCCTTTCGCTAGCAGATCGCGCAAGGTGTAAAAATTGCCGAGGGACTTGCTCATCTTCCGACCCTCGACCAGAAGATGCGCCCCGTGGAGCCAATGTCGGACGAAGGGCTGACCCGGCCCCTGCAGATCGGCACCTTCGCTTTGGGCAATCTCGTCTTCGTGATGCGGGAAGATCAGGTCCTCGCCGCCCAGGTGCAGATCGAAGCTTGGGCCCAGGAGTTTCATGCTCATCGCGCTGCACTCGATGTGCCACCCGGGCCGGCCGTCACCCCAGGGACTAGGCCAAAATACCGCCCCATCCTCCGGCGCGCGGGCCTTCCACAAGGCAAAATCGGCCACCGACTCCTTGGCGTACTCGTCGCTCTTGACTCGTTCTCCAACCCGCATCTCGTCGAAGTTGAGCTTCGCTAGGCAGCCGTAGGGGCGTCCGGCGGCTCGGTATTTGTCGATGCTGAAGTAGACCGAGCCATCGGCGGCTTGGTAGGCAAAGTCGCGGGCGAGGAGCCGCTCGACGAGGGCAATAATCTCGCCCATGTGCTCGGTGGCCCGCGGCCGGTGGTGGGGCGGCAACAGGTTCAGCGCCTGCGCATCCTCGAAAAAGGCCGTCTCGTAGCGGCCGGTGTACGCGGCCAGCGTGAGGCCCGTCTCCGCCACGCGCCGAATGATCTTGTCTTCCACATCGGTGATATTCATGACGTGGCGCACCGTATAACCCCGGTATTCGAGGAATCGCCGCACCAGGTCGGCGAACACGAACGTCCGGAAATTGCCGATGTGCCCGTAATCGTACACCGTCGGCCCGCAACAGTAGAGCCCCACCTGCCGGCCGGCCGGGTCTAGCGGGGTGAACGTTTCCACCGCGCGCGTCAATGTGTTGTACAATCGCAGTCCCATAACGCAATCTGGCCGCCTAGCATAGTCCCTGGAGTGAGCCAAAAGAAGTTGAAAGTCATTCGCCCGAGCTGGTCGCCACGGCCCGAGCCACCAGGCCTCTCGTACGCGACGCAGTGCTGCGTGTCGGGTTGCGGCTACCTGGGGGCCCGACGGGATGGTGCACTCGAGCACATAGCCTCAGCCGCTGTCGTCCGATTCCAGATCCCCACTCACCCTCACCCTCACCTTCACCGCGAGCATCGAGCATCGAGCATGGAGCGGGGGCGGGGGCGTCGGCCGCGGTGACCCGCTACCCTTCCCTGCCGACCCTCTGCCCTACCGCTGGTGATTGAGTTCGCTGACCTGGGCGTTGAGCGTCCAGAGATCGTAAAGGTATCCGAGGCCGAACAGGCCCACCGTGCACAGGTAGAGGACCCCCGTCAGGATCTTCCCCAGATAGAACCGGTGTGCGCCAAAGAACCCGAGGAAAGTGAGCAGGAGCCACGCCGCCGAGTAATCGAGCGCCCCAGCCTGGAACCGTCGGTCTGCCTCCCGGTCCATTCCCGGAATCAAGAACAAATCGATCAACCACCCAACGCCCAACAACCCCAGCGTGAAGAACCAGATCGTCCCGGTGATCGGTCGTCCGTAGTAAAACCGATGCGCCCCGGTGAAGCCGAAGATCCACAGGGCGTAACCGACGGCTTGGCTATGCGTGTTGGGTGCGGATGCGCCGAGACTGGTCATAGTGGGGCGCAGCCTAGGGATCCGCCTGCGCCCGGGCAATTACAGCGAGGCGCCCCCCTTTGTAAGAAGTTAAAATGACATAGTATTTAATGTTGACACCCACCCTTCTCTTGACCACTCTGGCCCCCAGCTATGAGAAGCACGCGGATCAAAGTCAAAGGGCGCACCGCCGTTTACCACTGCGTCTCCCGCATCGTCGGCGCCCAACGCCTCCTCGATGACCTCGGCAAAGAAACCTTGGTCAGGCTCCTCCGCCGCCTGGCCACCTTCT
>VHCO01000018.1 GCA_016871715.1 Verrucomicrobiota bacterium | reverse complement strand
TCGACCAGTTCCTCGTCGGTCGGGTTCTGCTCGGCCGGGACGCGGACCAGGACATGGAAGTGATTGGACATGATGCAGTAGGTGATGACTTCGAGGCCGCAGAAGGTGGCCAGGCGCCGGAGGAGCCTGACCAAGGTTTCTTTGCCGAGGTCATCGAGGAGGCGTTGGGCGCCGACGATGCGGGACACGCAGTGGTACACGGCGGATCGCCCTTTGACTTTGATGCGGGTCAGTCTCATGGGTTCACTGGTTAGGTGAGGCGCAGGCTACGCAAAGAGGCGACTGGCTGTCAACATCAATAACACTGGAAGATAATTATCAACTCGTCGAGCATCATGGCGTTGGTGAGGTTAAGCATCGCTACCAGCGATAGTAGCGGTAGGGGTTATCGCCCATCGGAATATCGGTGCGGTGATCGGGGTGATAGTGGCCGAGGGGCTGAGGAATCGCCAGCGTGGGATTCAGAGATGCGGTTGAGCCAGGCCGGGGGCCCGTGGCTTGCGGACCCGACTGATCACCGGTTGGGCCCACGGACCAGCCCAACCGGCCAGCAAACCCACGAGGATGGAACATACTGCGGTCCACGATGAAGCTGGCCCCCAGGTTGGCCAGCAGTTGCGCCACGGCACGGGTAGCCCGCCAGCGCGTGTAGCGGAAATAGGTCTGCTCGTCTGCCCGGAAGCAGTCCGGGTCCACCTGACAGAACACCGCCACGCCTGTTCCGATGACTTTGCGGCCAATCAAGCCGTCCGCCCCAACCTCCAAGCCGCCACCCAGAACCCAAGGGGGGCGTCCAGATGACTGCGCCAGCGAAGGTCGGACGCGCTGAGGCCGCTTGCTTCCGGCCACTCGGGTGCGGACAGCGATCCGGCGAAACCGGCGGGAGCCGGCTTTAGGGTGGCGCCAAGCCAAGTGTGGGTCTGGGTACAGGGCAAGAAGAACGCCCTGCCGCCCTTTTCCAGGTAGGCGGTGAGCGCATTCGTGTCAAGGCCCAAGCCGGACGGTCCTCCCGCATCCGGACCGATGATGAGCAGGCCGACGCCGGCCCTGCCGCCAGCGAGGCGAGACGCACGCAAAGGAACGCAGTCATCTTCCGGTCCATCGCGTCAACGAGCGAATCGCCCGTGCTACCCTCGGCGTAAAGCTCACCGCCCTTCTCCGTGTACTCGCGGGATCCTTCCTCGCTCGCGCCTTGCTCCAAGGTGTATTTGCGGTCACGACGGGTTGTTGATGCGGCGCAAGCGTGCCGCGTACTGGCGGCCTTGACCAGTGCGAACGAAATGCCCGGTTTGGCTTCGCAAGCACCTCCGCCGAGACGAAAGCCGTCAGACAAAATGTTACGGTGCTGGCGCAATCCCACGAAAGCGGCGCAACTGTTCGCTGCCGGATAGGTACAGGTCGCGGCCCACGAAGGTCGGCCAGCCGACGGGATTGACTTTACCCACGACATGGACGCTGGCATCTTGGAGATCAATGCGCACCAGCACATCCTTCAGCCAGGTCCACACGGACCCATCGGGGCCGCGGACGAAGGCGTGATATTCGTAGGACGGGTCCACCCAATGCGGCCATGAGGTGTCCTTCGAAACGGGAGACGGTAGTTCCTTGGTGAACAGCGTCTCGCCCGTGTTGACGTCCACACCGTAGAGGATGCTGCGGTCGGACTGGGCTGGAACCGAGGTCAGCCCGAGCAGCCGGCCGGGGGCGACTTCAGCAATCAAGCCGGTGGTCCGGGCCTTCGCCACCGGCACCATCTCGCGCGCGATCATCTGCGCGTTCACGTCGAAGACCAACAGCCTGGCTTCGGGCGGTGCCTGGTTGTTGTTCAGTTCATCCGCCGCCCGGCGCGTCGAAATGACAATCACGTTTCCGTCGAGCGCCGGGGTGACCCAATGCACGGCGTAATCGCTCAACGGCTTCCAGAAGCCGTCCAGCTTCCGCGTCTTGGGATCGTACCAGCCGAAACCGCCACCGGTGTAATGCCGCAAGCCGAAACCGCCGAAGTAGACGCGCCCATCGGCGCCGAGCGCAGAACTGTGCATCAGCCCAACCCGAGTGGATCGATAAAACTCACCGATAAGACGGGGATTGCTGCGGCGGTCGCCCCGGTCTGGAGGCGCATCGCCGGGCGGCCCGCCCTTGCCGAGCGTCCACGGCTGCGCCGGATCGAAGACGAACAGTGGCCCGCCGGGATAGCCACTTTGATAAAGCTTCCCGTCGCAAACGATACCGGTGTAGGGCGCCAAGCCGGTGCGCGGCCCGGAATAGATGGTCTGGTCGGTCTTGGGATCGAAGATGAACGTGCCCACGTAGTCGTCGCCGGTGCCGTAGATGCGTCTATCCGGCCCAGTCACCAGCGGCCGAACCTCGCCGCCAAGACCGGGAACAATCTCTCCCCGCTCCTCGATGGTGTTCGTCGCCGGGTCATAAACAAACAAGGCCATGCTCCAGGTCTTCGCGTAAGGCGTGGCGATGTAATACTTGCCATCGAAGCCGAGCGCTCTGCCGGAGAGGTAGAACTGGTGATCGTCCGGCAACCGCTGTTTCTTCACCTCGCCCGTGCCAAGGTCCACGGCGCAAAGCCACGTCGGGCCATAGTATTCCTTGAAGTAAATCTGGAGCACGTCCCAGGACTGGCCGTCGGGATTGGGCACCAGCCAGCGTTCCCAGACGTTCACGCCGCGCGCCGGTTCGCCAAGGGATTCGGTTTGCAGGGCCGGCGCGCGTTCGAACGCCTGTTTCAGTTCGGGTTGTTGGCTCACGGGCCAGGGTCCAGCGGCTGCGTTGTGCAACAGCCCCAGCGCGGCCAAGGCGGTCCAATGAACGAGATGTTGGAATCGAGGACTCATTCGCCTGACAGTTGAGGCTTGGGTGGATGGTCGAGGATGGGGCCGATGTCCATGAGGCACATCTGCCGCCCCAGCCCCTCGTGCGTGGCATCAATGGAGACCGTGCGGCCATCGCGGCTCAGGCGCGGATGCAAGTCCACCCGATGTTCCCCATCGCCAATGTCCATGCGCCGGTCGCATTTCAACTTGGCCAGCGGCACGAACCGTTTCGAGGGCCGGTGAAACAGGAACAGATGTTGAAAGCCGTGCATGGCGTAAGTGTCCGAGACGATCCAGTCTCCGCCGGTGCCGGGAACGAAGCTTCCGTGGCCGTCTCCGCCATACCCATCGTTCACATCCACCGGCCATAGCAGTCCCTTGGCTTTGCCGGTGCCATCGTCCTTGAACAGATAATAGCCGCGCCGGGCCGGACTGCCGTCGGGCAGCCGGTGATGCCCGAAGTCGAAAATCCGGTTGTCATCCAGCCAGGCATGGTGGCTGGGCCAGCGATACAGATATCGGACATCGGCGCCATCGGATCCTATGGAATAGGCTTCATTGAGTCCTTCGGCCTTGACGAAGGCGATAAACCGCGTGCCTGAGGGGTTCCGTCCCCTGCTAAAGAAGCAGACGGGGCGCTCGGGTGTTCCGGGATCCGAAATCCTGGTTAAGACCGGATAGCGAGCGCCACGCCCCTCCAGAACCTGGTTGAAGTTGGTGTAAGTCGTGTAGGCCGGACGGACGGCCGATTGGGGTGGAGCGTGGCGGACTGCGAGAGTCTTCCCGGCCCGGTTCCGGACTTCCTGCAGGACGCGCAGATCGTCGGCATCGCGCACTCTGGCTCCGGCGCGGGCGAGAACCAGCTCGCAAGCCTCCTTCGCGGACTGAGTGACCACGGGGGCAACGGCGAACGGTTTGGCTGCTAGAAATGTCTCCGGCGCCGGGCGGCGCTCGATCCACTTGCCGTCCTTCGGTTGCCAGTAGGTGACATTGAGCCACTGATTCTCGGCGCCGGTTGGGGTGAGCGGGGTGACATTGCCCGCGAGGTGGAGTTGGGTGCCTTGGTCGGGATCTTCCGGCAGGATGCAGGCTTCGGTGGCGGTGGATTGCGGGCCGGCGATGAAGGTGTTGTTGACCAAGTTCACGCGCGCCCCGCCACCGATCTTGGACGCATTGTGATGGACCCAATTGTAGATCACGTTGTTGACGACGTCGTAAATCCCGCCCGCGATCCTGGGACTTCGATCCGCGTTGCTGGCAAACAGGCAGTGGTGAATGGTGATGCAGTCCGAGCCGGCGCCTGAGAGCCATCCCATGCTGTGCGGCGGTTGGCCTTCGGCGATGATGGTCCATTGAAAGGTGACATCGTGGACCTGGCCCCAGGTGTTGACGTTCTCGTCCGTGGCGCCCATGAGCGAGCAATGCTCCACCAGCACGCGCTCGACCGTGCCGCCGTCCAGGCCCCAGAACAGCAGGCAGTCGCCCGAACTGCCGCCCGTCGTCACCCGGATGCGCAGATGCCGGACGATGATGTCCTTGCAGTTGCCACGGAAGTGAATCCCGTGATGCCGCACCGTGATTCCCTGGCCGGGTGCCGTTTCGCCGTCCAGGGTTACCTGGCTCTCTGTGACCACCAGCGGCGAATCCAACGCAATGGTGCCTTCCACCGCGAAGCGGATAATGCGCGGCCCGCGGGCTGAGAGCGCCTCGCGGAGCGAGCCTGGGCCGCGGTCGTTCAAGTTGGCCACTTCGATCACCCGCCCGCCCTTGCCGCCGGCCGCACGGGCTCCAAATCCTTCGGCGATGGGCGATGCCTTCGAGTCGGGCGCGGCGGAGGCAAATCCGGCGAGGAGAACGGAGCACAGCATCGTGGCGAGGCCACCATTGACGCTGATCGTCGAGGACTTGTTTTGGTTCATTGGATGAGCTTTCACTGGGTTCATGCCGTATGTCCCGGATGAAACGGAGCCATGGTCAGCGGTATTCATCTCTGTATAGCCCGATCTTCTCGAACGGGATGGGCTTGAAACCCAGCTTCCGCGAGGCCGAATCGTCCTTTAGTCGGAAATCCCCTGTGTCGGGCGACACGAGGCCGGGATCGTCCTTCGTAAGGTTGTCCGTGACGGTCACCAGTTTCTGGATGGCTTCGGGCATCCGCCCGCCGCCGATCAGGATGGCGTGGTTGATCCGGCGCATGATGTTGCCATAGACGGTCGTCCCGCACGCCGTATCGTCCAGATACACGGCCATCACCGCATTGAAGCCGGACTCCCCGCTCAACGTCGCGCCGAGGTCGTGGAAGTCGTTGTAGCGGATGACGTGCCCGCGCTGCGTCCAGTCGCGTCCGATGTAGAACGCGCCGGCATCGCCGGTATCCATGCAAACGCGATAGACCTCGTTGAACTCCAGCAGGTGGTCATTGCCCCAGAACAGCACGGCGTTGTGCGGCGCGTCGTGAATGCGATTATGGGCGACGCGGTTGCCGACGCCGTGGAGAAACACCGCGGGCCGGTAGGTCCGGACTCAGCGGGCGAAGTCGTGAATGCGGTTGTTGACCGCGTAATTGCGGCCGGCTGCGAGCGTCTTGCGGTCGCCGCCTCCCAGAACGACGCCGTACTCGCCGGTGTCATGGATATCGCAGGAGACGACGCCGTTGTCCGTGCCGGCGTTCAGCGTGAACAGGGTGTCCTTGTAGATGCGACGTTCCAGATCGGGCACCGTCCCGCCGAGGGCCACCGCGATCGTGCCGAGGTTCCGCAGCGTGCATCCGGCCACGAGGTTGTGATGGCCGCCGAGGATCTCCACGCCGGAACTGCGGGTGCATTCCAGAATCAAGCCCCGGAGGGTGACGTGTTCGCAATTGCGCAGCACCACCAGCGGCGTCTCCAGCAGTGAAACAGTGACCCGGCCGGATGCGATGGGACCAGGCGGCCAGAAGTAAAGGATGCCGGTGACCCGGTCGAGATACCATTCCCCCGGTTCGTCCAATTCCTCCAACACGTTCAGAACGCGGATGCGTTGACCGGCCTTGTAGCCGCGATAGTCATGGGGTGGAGCGGTGCGGATTTCGCGTTGCCTGAGATCGATGGCCGCAACGCGTTCGTACGTGTCGCACCAGTTGCGGTTCATATATCCGTGAACCCAGATGTCCTCCCCCTCCACCCAACGGCTTGGACGGTCGCCGTCGTAACGGAAGCGTTCACCGGCGGGGCCGTCCGGAACAGCGGCGATTCGCGTCCAGCCCTGATTCGGCCAGCGCGCCAGGGGCATGGGGCGGTCGTTGAAAAACAGCTCCAACGCAGAGGGCAGTGTCTCTCGCGCGATGCCGCCCCGGCGGGTAAGACTGCCGTAATGGGCCATGCCCCTGGCCTGCAGGTCCACTTGGAACACGTTGCCGTGGGCAGAAGGTTCAAGACGCTGGAGGACCCCGGCGTTGGTCAGCAGTTGGAAGGCGGTGGATGGAATCTGGACTCCGCCTGCCAACCGCACCTCCTCGCCCGCCACGGCCCGATACACGACCGGGGCTTGGGCGGTTCCGGAGTCCTGCGCGCCCAGTTCGAAGGACTTGTCCAGCGTGTAAGTGCCTCCCCGCAACCATACGGCGACCCCGGCCTTGAGTTGTCCGGCCTTCCTTGCCTCGCGCGCTGCGTCTCGCGCGCGCTCCAGTCTGGCGAAAGGCTGCTCCCTAGTTCCTGCATTGGCGTCATTGCCGGTGGTGGAGATCCAGTATTCCAATCCCGACACGTCGCCTCCGGCCAGCAACGAGAGCACCAGGAGAATCGCCTCCTTGCAGCGAACGCTTGCCAGGCTGCCGCTTTTGACAGGTGAACAACCTGCGAGGATCGTCTCCTTCATTTGTTTGCTGCGCATTGGGAGATTGTATCGTCGCAGGTCAGAACTCCAGCAGCTTCGTGACATCCTCAATGATGCCCTCTTTGCTGACCTTGCGGCCGGGAGCGGTGGGAGAATCGAACACCAGGTGCTCCTTTCGGGCCTGGATGGGTAGCGAAAGTTTGTAGGGCTGGCAATGCGGAATGGCGGCCACCGCTCGTTGGGCACCCTCGTAAAGGGATCGGCGCGTTTCATCGAACGGATACAGCACCGCCGCTTCGCGCGAAATGCCTCGCTTGACGGCTACGGTCACACAATTGGTGCCGAAGAATTTGTCGGCCTCCCGACAGGTTGCTTCGTCCCCCGTCACCATGATCGTTGGCACCCCGTAGTGCCCAGCAACCGCGGCGCATTGAGCGAGCTCACCGGATTCGACGCCGTTGTACCAATACCGGTTCTCGCCGCGGGAGGATTGGGTGTGGTGAAGCACGCCATCGGGAGTGCCCATCATGGCGTGCGCACCCAGTTGAATCAGCCCCGCAAAGGAGTCATCCAGTCCGTAGAGCGGCGGGCCGGGGCGCGGCTTGCCGGTGATGTATTTGGCACCCGGTTCCATCAGGTGGGGAACGAAGGCCTGCGAGCCATGGCCGTCCAGGACCAGGATTTCGGTTACTCCGGCCGATCGTAAGCCGCGCACTACGGCGGCAATATCGCCCATCAGATATTCCTTGGCCTTTTCACCGAGCGGAGTGCCGGGCTCGCGGGTCTGGGCAAATTGATAAACACCGCTGGCCCCTTCCAGATCGGTAAGGATGTAGATGCGTCGCGGGGCAGCCTCTAATTGAAGCGCCCAACAGATCAGTGCCAGAAGGCAACAGGCCATGGGGCGGACGAGGCTGCTTGGCCGGGGTAGACTGGCCACCAGTGGTGGGGCGGAAGCTTTCATGGTCGTTGGACGCCATCCATCAAAGGCAATTCACAATGCGACTCCAGAGCCTCACCGCCCGATCGCTTTGACTTGGCTTGCTTGATTTGCCCCATAAATCCATCCTGCGAGTGCATGATCGTATTTCAGAAGATTCTCAGGAACGGTCGCGCAATCTCGCTCTTGGTCCTTACGGTGGCAGTCCTGGCGCAGATCGATGCCGCGCCATTGAAGGAAGGCGCCACGTTCGAAATGGCCAGAGGCGCCGCGACCGTCACCAAGCTGGACGCGCTCCCGTTCGTCGAGAGCGAGTACACCCAACGCTTCCGGTTCGACTCCGCGGACAATCCCAAGCTCCGGGAATTGCGCCAGCGCTACCAACTCGACGCAGTGGTGGCGCCGGGCCGGGATGAATTCGACCGGCAGGTATTGTTGCTGGACTGGGTCCACGGCCGCTTCAAGCGGTTCGGCCGCCCCACCGTCGAGGCGAAGGGCGCGATCGAGATTCTCGAGGGCATTGAAAACGGCGCGGCGTTTTTCTGTACCCAGTACGCGCAGCTCTTCGTTTCGGCGGCCGCGAGCCTGGGGTGGGTTGACCGGCCGCTCGCCTTGCGCCGGCACCAGGACAAGCCCGGGGGCGGCTCCACCGAGCATTCCACCACGGAGATTTGGTCCAACCAGTATCGCAAGTGGATTATGATGGATCCCACGGCGAAGATGTTCATCGAGAAGGACGGCGTTCCCCTCAACGCCTACGAGATTCGACAGGAATGGTTCTATCGGGATGGCCGGGACCTGGTCTTCGTCGTCGGCAAGGAGCGGAAGAAACACCGGAAGGCGGACCTGCCGATCTTCCTGGGGCGGTTCGCTGGGTTCGGCGATCTGACGGTGCCCGTGGACGAGCTCGACAAGTACGGCTTCACCGCTTACATCCCGAACACGGACACGATGGACACCGGCTTCGACTACGGCCGGATGGTGATCGTGAAAGACCGGCTTTGCGAAGGCACCCGCTGGCATACCCGCCCCATGCCCGCCCATCCAGAGACGGACCTGTACTTCCCGATTGGACAGGCGGCGGTGAGTCTGGCGCCGGAACACGACCAACTCCGCGTCACGCTCCGGACCCTGACACCGAACTTCAAGGAATACCGTGTGCGCCGGGATGGCGGCCCTTGGACTTCCACCGGCGACACGCTGCATTGGGGACTTCGCCCCGGCATCAATCGGCTGGAAGCAAAGACGGTCAATGCCTTTGGCGTGGAAGGCCCGGTTTCGACCGTCGAGATCACGCAAGCCGCCACCAGTCGAGACCCGCCGGGCGCCACCTTCCAGAAGGCTAAGACAGCGATGTATGCGGAGTGATTGATCTCCCGTTGTAGTCTCACCGGTCTCCGACAGGGAAACGGGCATTCGGCAACGCCTGGTTCGTAGTCGTCGTCGCGGGACCGGTGCATTCTGGCTTCTCGCCGGACCGCCGGCAGGGGCCTCTGCCCCTGCCGGCGCGGGTTCCTCGTCACGGTGGCTACTCGAGGCGAACGCGGTAGAAGCGCGCGGGCCCAGCCACGGCGGAATCTTCGAGTCGCAACCACGGGCTCTGCGGGACGATCTGCCCGGCAGGCGTCCAGGATTTGAGGTCCACCGAGGCCTCGGGGACGAGCGCGGCGCCGGTTGGGGCATCGATCCAGCAACGGAAGGTGCCGTCACGCCACTGGGGCGACCACAAGCGGGCCAGGCGCTGGCTCGGGGCAATGTCGAGGATGGCCCATTCGTCCTGGGCCAACACCGCGCGGTCGCCGCGCACGTCGATGCCCACAACGCCCGCGAGACCCTCCCCTTCGAGAAGTCTGACCTCACCTGAGCCCAGGACGATTTGATACAGCCTGCCGTCAGCGCCGGCGGCCACGAGCGACGGTTGGCTCACGCGCCACTCCGATGCATACGCCAAGTCGCGCCCGCCCACCGGGAGCTGCGCCAGTTTGGCAGGAGCAGCGGTTGGGTCGAGTCCAGCGGGTAGGACGACCACTTCTCCGTCAGGGTAGAGGACATACAACCGGTTGTCGCTCGAGGCGAACGCCAACCCGGCAGGCCGCTGCGGGAGTCCGATGGTGCGTTGCAGCACCCCCTCGAGGTTCAGGACCGCCACCCCGATCGGCCACTGAGAACTGACGACCAAGTGACCAGGATTGCCCCCTGCGGCCATCCGAGTGTGGCCGGTATCGTCCCCGCGCGCGCTGACCTCGAAGCCGGTCGCCAGCAAGCTCAGGGATCGGTCGGCAGCAAGCTTGAGGATCGCGTCTTGACCGGGCCCGGCGATGAGCACCGCGATGGTGCCATCGGGCAGGACGGCAGCGTCCCTGAGCCCGGCGGGCCCGCCTGAGCGCTCGACGGAAAGGCTGTTGGCCTGCAGGAGTTCACCGATCTGTTCATAGGTGATCGGATCGAGTTCCGCGCCGTCGGGCGCGAACAGGTGGATGACCTCCGCATAATGATCCGGAACGGCCAATAAAAGCGGACCAGCCGCCGCGCTCCACGCGTCATGGCCCCACGGACGGAGTAGGATGATCTGGCGCGACGGAGACGCAGCATCGCGGTAGATGGCATCGAGGGCGCGTTGCATGACGGGGTGTTGGGCGGCCGTCTTCCAAATGACGCCGTCGCTGAGGTAATTCATCTGGGCCAGCAAGGCGGCACCGGCGTTCAGCGGCCATTTTTGGTTCTGGACCCACGGCCCCGCACGGCGCAGCACGGGCGCCGTGGTGTCGAAACTGCCCAGGTCCGGGTGTGCGGCATCGAGCACACCCAGCCAAGGGTCCCACAGGTCCGCGAACTGCCGCAGCAACCGCCGCAGCTCCGCGATCGCCGGGGCAGCCACGTCTTCTCCCAGGCCAATGGCCATCTGGTAAGAGTAGGGGGTGACTGTCCCTGTGAAATGTGCCATCGGGTCAACGGCGAGTCCCGGAAGACCTTGGGCGACGTACGTGGTGTCGGGCAGTTCGCAGGCGTCCGGCAGCAGCAATCGGTCGCTCGGGCCGAGGGCTTGCAGACCCCGGAGCGCCGCGGCTGTGTTCGCCCGCCAGTCAACGGACAGGGAACCCCATTCGGCGCCCCGGTCTGGCCCCAGATCGGGCGCCAGATAGGTCGCTGTCAGGAAGGCATAAGTGAACCATGGCCCGGGCCACGTCAGCACGACCGGCTCACCCGCGGGCGCAACCACAGCTCGGATCATCTTGTACCACGCGGATGCGGATACGGGGTGCGCCTGACTCCCGACCGCGAGCAACGCGGCCATGTACCCTTCGCTGGTGGCGTAATCGATCGTCAGAGGCCGCATTCCCGCCGCGTCGTGGCTAGCCCAGTAACCGCCAAAGGCTGCCGGGGTAGCGAAGAAGGGTCCCTCGGTCTGCCGCGCAGGCTTCCAGGCCAGGTAGAGTTGGCCCGTGACCGGATCGAGCAATTCGGGCCATCGCGTGCGGTTGAGCACGGCGTTGGCGCGCTGCCGGATTTCCCGTTGAGAATCCGAATCGCCGTCGAACGCCGCGGCCGCAGTCAGGATGCCCAGGTGTAGGAGCGCGGTGTCGATGACACTCGCCTCGACGGCGTTCACGCGGTGCCCGTCGATCTTGCGGGTGCCGGTGAGCGATCCGTGCAAGCCCGAGGGATCGATGCCGCCGAAGCGATAGGCCACACCCCGGCTATTTCCAACGAAGCCCGCCGCGCCATCTCCCCACCGCCCATCCTGATCCAAGAACCGTAGGATGCGCAGCGCGCGTTCCTCGGCTTCCGCGAGCGGGATCCATCCAAGGTCCACCGCCGGCTTCAGCGACGCCATCAACCAGCCGGTCGCGCCCCAGTGGATCAAGTCCCGGAACAGGGTTCGGTCCAGTGACGCCCCGGTGGCCGTGTCCGCGAGGCGCCAGAGGGCTTCGAAATCGGCCCGGGCCAACTCGAGCACGAACTCGCGGTCTGACCGGCCCAGCAGGGCGTCCACCCCGCGCGCGGGTGCATCCTGGTCCACCCAGGCCAGTTCGAGCAGGTCAAAGCCGCCTGCATCCGGGTTGCGGATTTGGTCGAAGGCATGCAACCGCTCGATCACGACCGCCACCAGCTTGACCATCGTTCGGTCGATCGAGGCTGGGAAACTGCCGAGCGGGATGTCGAGCGTGCGAGGCTGCGTTCCCCGCAGGCTCAGGGCGCTGCGGAAGGCGCCTTTGCGGCCGAGACCGTCCTCGAGTTCAAACCTCACGATGAGGTCTTGGTCGCGGCCGTCTCCGCGCAGGACGATGCGGAGGGCCTCGACCGAGAGGGCCTCGCCGCCGAGCGCGCTGAGGTCGTCCAGATCCAGGGTCGAGTCGGCGCGGAGATCCAGCGTCGGACCCAGCGTGCCGTCAGGCTGCACGGTATCGATGCCGATCCGGCCCAACGTGGCAAAGAAGCCGGCAAACTCCTCGAGGTCGGCCGAGCGGAACTGCCAGCGGAAGCGAAGATAGCCGCGCGGCGCACCGTCGACATGGCCCCAGCCAGGTTCGAGCGTAACGAGGGTCTGTTGCGGGTATTGGTTGATCGATCCCAGGCTGCCGAGGCGGGTTTCGCCTGCATGCCGCGGGGCGGCGTAGCTGGATCGGGTCTCGACGATTGGGTAGGCCGTCTCGGCGGCGAGGCGGGCCACCGTCGCACCGATGCCCAGGGCGGCTACCAGCGCCGCCGCGCGCGCCCGCACTGGGGGCGCCATTCTGCGCGAGTACTGTTTCATGCTCATGATCGAGAGGTCCGCTCTGTTTCAGCCGGACGACCAGCGCCGCCCCGCCGCACCCACACGGGCGCCACAGCGGGAGAAGTCAGCCGCCGCCGGCCGAGGTTGTCTACGGCAAGAACCTCGTTCGCATTCACGCGCCTGCCGCCTTGTGCCGGTGGGCCTGCCTCGGGGGGGGAAACGCAACAAGGAGCAAGGGTCATGAATGAAAAGCTGCGTCTGGGGGTAATCGAGGGAAAGCGGGTGCGGGCGGAGTCGGCGGTTCGGCTCACGCCGGCGCGGGCCGCAAAACGATTGACTGGGTGAAAAGTCTCTTGAATATGTGCCGCATGTCCAAGCTCTTCTGGGGTCTGCTGACCTTGGTGGGCACCGTGGCGTTGATGGCCTACATGGCCCATCAAGCCTGGACCCATTTCGGGCCGGCCAAGCCCCAGGTGAGTCAACGTCGCCGCGAAGTTGCCGACCAACTTCTGCCGCAGATCGTCGAGGACCTGCGGAAGGCGCGCGGCCCGCTGCATTCGGCTGTCCTGCTGCACCTGGCGAACGATCCCACGGACTACCTCACCGACCGGTTGCGGGCGTTGATTCTCGAGTCGGGGGTGCTGGACCTGCGGGATGCCAGCCTCGAGGAGAAGATCCAGAGGTCGCTCCGCCTGAGGGTTACGCCCGTGGGGAGCATCGGGTTGGCGCTGACGCGCGCGCGGGGCCGCGGGGTCGCTGGGGTCATCTTCGGGCAGGTGGATGTGTTCGAGTCCTATCCCGAAGGCGCCCGGCTGGAGCTCGAGCTCTCTTTGGCCGACGTGCGCAGCGGGGATCTTCTGCTCGACCAGAGGTACGTGAAGCAACTCGAACCGGGCCTGCTGTCAGTCCCGGGGGCGGTGGCTGGCGGCGAAGGGTTCGGCCCGGCGCAGCGGTTTCTCGGTTGGGCGTTGGCGGTACTGCTCTTGCCCGTGTTCACGATCGGCTTCATCCGCGCCACCGTCCGCCGCGAGTCCAATCGTGCCAACGCGTGGGCTCTGGCTATCTACACGGTGGTGGACGGCGTGCTCGCTTTTCTCCTGTTGGGAGGCGGCTTGGGGAGCTGGTTCATCGCGCTGGCGTTTCTTGGGCTGGTGGGGCTGGCCTTCCTCTACAACGTTGCCGTGATGAGCTACGCGCTCAAGTTGGAAATCTGAACGTGCGGAACTCGCGAAATCCTATACCAAGTATGAACATCAAAGAAGTGCTGGGAGAAGTGGCCGGTAAACTCCGGAGCAAGATCGGCCTCGAGCCGTCGGACCTGCAGCGGATGCAGAAGGCAACGGACGAGGCGAATCAGCGGCTCACCGAGGCCGAGGATCGGCTGAGCGCGCTGCGGGACGAAGCCACGCGGGCCGAGACGCGCATCCTGCATCGCAAGCGCGAGCACGACGGCAAGAAGGGCATCGCCAAGACCATGCTCGGCCGGGAGATCGAGCGCATGGTCGGGCGGCTCCAACCCCTGCTGCGCGAGCACGAGATCCAGCTCAACAACATGGACGCTACCCATGCGCTGCTGAGCAAAATGCGGGAGCTCGCGGCCCTCCTAGCCGGCAGCGTGCAGGAGGAGCAGATCGACGCCGTGGCGGTCCAACTGGAAGAAGCCATCGACGCCGCTGAGCGCGCCGACCAGGCGATGGAGAGCCTCAAGGCGCTGCGCGTGCGGACCGCGCAGGCAGAGGCGGAGTTGGCCGCGGCGCCCGCTCCGGCAACGGCCGGGGCGGAGAAGGCGGAAGGTTTCTCGGACAACACAGCGGCCTTCCTCAAGCAGCTCGAAGCGGACCAGGCCTGAGGCCGCTTCACCGATCAGGGCACACCCAATCACCCCAGTCAATCAACCTCCAAACCCAGGAGAACCTATGGCACTCGGAGACCTGTTGAAATCCAAGAAAGACCGCGAGCTCGAAGCCAAACGGCGTCGCCGCAAGGCGTTTCGGGAGGCGGAGAACGCGGTGGACGCCGTCAAGGACCGCGTCGGCCGGCTCAAAAAAGACCGCGACGCCAAGTGGAAAGAGGCGCGCGATTACCTGCGCGACGGCCAGAAAGGCGCCGCTCAACGGTGCCTGCAGACGGTGCGCGCCAGCGAGGTCATGATGTCCAAGCTCGAAACCAAGAAGTGGGTCTTCGAGCAGCTTCTGACCAAGCTCGAGTTGTCCAAGACCGATCAAGAATTCGCCGCCGCTCTCGGCGCCATCAACACCGTCGTCCACATCGACCCCGACAAGGTGGCCGACGTCCTCGGCGAGGTCGAGGACAAGCTGGGCGATCAAGTGGACACGGACAAGATCTGGGACAAGCTCCACTCGAAGGAAATGGAAGGCGTCGAGAGCTCCTTGGCCGATCAGGTGCCGAGCCTGGACCAGATGCTCAAAGAACTCGAGGACGAGGTGGCCGAGGAGTCGGGCGGAGGCCGCTCCGGCCGCGCCCGCGAGAGCGCCGAACGCGCGGTCAAGGAGGCGGATGAGACCGCTGGATTGCGCGCGCGCGCCCGCAAGATTATCGAGGGGAACGCGCCATGAGTTTCGATGCCGACAAGAAACGCGAGCATGCGACCCTGGCCGAGCGGTCCATGAACGAGGGCGCCCTGCGCAAGGCGGCATTTCACCTGGCGAAGGCGGGCGAATTCGCCCTCAAGCTGGCTGAGAAGTGCGACGGCAAAGTGCGCCAGGCCCACCTGCGGGAAGCCCGCGAGTTGATCGAGGTGGGCGAGGAACTCCAGGCTAAGGCGCCCCGGGGATCCGCCCGGCCAAGCGCCCCGCGTGCCGTGCGCGAGGCGGGAGGGGATGCCGTTCGAGGCGAAGAGGATTGGCTGGTTACCGAGAAACCCAACGTGCGGCTAACCGACATCGCCGGCATGGACGCCGTCAAGGCGAAGCTGGCCGAGATGGTCATCGAGCCGCTCAAGCACCCGGACAAGGCCAGAGAATGGGGCATCCGCGCCGGCGGCGGCATCCTGCTGTTCGGTCCGCCGGGCAATGGGAAAACGACCCTTGGCAAGGCCGTCGCAGGCGAGCTCGAGGCGGCCTTCTTCTACGCAACCGGCGCCGAGATCCGGTCCAAGTGGCACGGCGAATCCGAACAGCGCCTGCGCAAGCTCATCCAGACGGCCCGTTCCCGGCCGCTCTCGGTTCTGTTCCTGGACGACCTGGACGGGCTACTGCCCAAGCGCGGCGGGAACTCGGTGGTCGATAACCGTATCGTCGTTCAATTCCTCGCCGAGGTCGGCGGGTTCGAGGAGTCCCCGAACGTCCTCCTGCTGTTGGGCGCCACCAACAAGCCTTGGGACATCGACGAGGCCGTCTTCCGCACCGGCCGGTTCGACGAGAAGATCTTCGTCGACCTGCCCGATCTCGCCGCCCGCGAGTTCATGGTGCAACGGAACCTGGGGGGCGCACCGGTCGAGGCAGGGCTCGACGCTCGGGTGTTAGCCGCGCGGCTGGATGGCTACACCGGTTCGGACATTGTGGCCATCCTCCAATCCGCCAAGCGCACCGGCTTCAGGCGCAGCATCGGCGGTGCCGCCAACCTCCTCACCCAAGACGACATCGAGCAGGCCCTCAAGACCATCCCCTCGAGCGCCACACCCGAGATGATGAGAGAGTACAAGAAGTTCGCCCAGGCCAGGTTCAAATGAGCGGGCCCGGGCCATGACACGGTTCGGTTGGACGGTGATGTTGGCTTTCGCGGGCGGGGCCATCGCGATAGCGGTGGCTCTGGCCGCGTCAGGGGTCTCGCCGCTCTGGAGCCTGGCCGGCGGCGTGAACCTGGCGACAACGCTCGCTTACGGCTACGACAAGTTCCTCGCTCGAGCGCGGTTGCGGCGCGTGCCCGAGCTCGCCTTGCACCTCATGGCGTTGTGCGCCGCGACCCCGGGGGCGTTTGTCGGCCAGGTCTTCTTCCGCCACAAGACCCGGGACCGCACTTTCCGCTTGGTCTTTCTGGCGATTGCCGCGCTGCATGTCGGAGTCGGTGTCGTGGTTGGGCTGGGGTTGCGGAGATACGGATGAGAGCTTGGCATAAACGAGAGTCTGCCGATAGCGTGCGCACTCCTTCCGGCGAAACCGACCGGCATGACGGAATCCTACGCCGGGCAGCGCAAGAACACGCGTGAAACAACCGGGCTACGCCGACCTGGATCGTCCGCTCCCCGCGTCCACACCCATCCTGGCGGATGCAGGTTTTGTTTGCCTGCAGGCCGAGCCCGTCTCCATGCTGGCGCCGCATGAGCCGATCCGGCAGACCGAGAAGAGGGGCGATGGCGATTGAACCTGAGCGATCCGGTCCAGGGCGCAGCGGCTCACGCGCGACCGCCGGTTGGATACTGGCCAGCCTCCTGGCGCTAGTCGCCGGTTGCCGCCATCCGGGCGCGGGCTTTTATCCCGTAGGGGTGTACGGCGTGCGCGACACCAACCAGTTGCCTGTGCTGCGCGCGGCGGGTTTTAACCTGGTGCAGGGGCCGGCAACCACGCCCTTCCTGGACGCCGCCCGCGCCGCCGGGTTACGCGTGTTGGCAAGCCCAGGCACCTCCGCTGGCCCGCACTTCCGGGCGGCTGTGAGCCGGTATGATGGGCATCCGGCGTTGTGGGCGTGGTACGTGGTGGACGAACCGGATCTGAACCAGGTGCCGCCTGGGCAAGTGCAGGCGGCGCACGCATACTTCAAGCGGATCGGGGCGCGCAAGCCGACTGCGCTCGCCCTGATGCAGGGGTACGAATCCTTCCACTACGCCAACATCACGGACATCACCATGCTCGACCGTTACCCGGTCCCGTGGTTGCCCCTGGCGAATTTCGGGCAACACCTCCGCCAGGCCCGGCTCGCCTTGGGCCCACGCAAGCCCTTGGTCGCCGTCCTCCAGACCTTCGACTGGAGCCTGTATCCCGAGTTGATGTCCGAGCGCCGCGACGATTTCCGCCCGCCGACCTACGCGGAACTGCGGTGCATGGCCTACGGCGCGTTGGTCGAGCGCGCCACCGGCCTGTTCTTCTACGCCTACGACGACGGCCGCTGGCGGCTCAGCGAGCATCCGACCGCTTGGCAAGCGGTGCAGGCGGTGGTCGAGGAAGTCAACCAGCGAACGCCGTTGTTCTTGGCAGAGCACCTGTGGTGGCCCAAGCGGTTTGTGTATGAGGACCCCGCGCGCCGGTTCAATGCCGCCCTGTCGAGCAGCGTCGAGTTGGTCTGGTTGCGGGTGCGCTCGGGCAGCGCCATTGTCCCGGCCGGTGAGTACATCCTGGGCGTGAACACCACCGCCGAGGCCCACCGCCTCCACTTCGCCCTGCCGCGGCCCACGGACTTGCCGATCCCCGTGTTGGCCGAGGAACGGGAGTTGGCGCCCGACCAAGGTCGGGTGACCGACGAGTTCCCTCCATATGGTGTTCGAGTGTATGGGCCGTTGCCCGCGGGGACGCCCGCCCGCTAGCGGCCCGGGGCCTTGCCGCCGAGGTCAGCGGAGGTTTGTCGACACGAATTGGGCGTGGTGGGGGCTGTTCAGACCGCGCCGCAGCGCGGCCAGGACGGCTTTGAGGTCACCCCGCAGCAACGCCGCAGCATCAAGCCACAACCCAGGAAAGACGCCGCTCTTGAGCAGTCCCTCGGCAGCCGGGACGATCTCCCCGCAATCGCTCTGGCGCAGTTCACACCAAATCGCGCAACCGCTTGAGGGGCAACTCGACGTCGCGGGCGGCATCGGCCACCGTCTTGCTGAACGGGCCGATCGCAAGGGCGCATAACATAGTAGGCCAGGTTTTTGGTAGTTGACAGACATACTTCCACCGCACAGAAGACCGCGACCCGGAGAGTCTGCCATGTCGCAATGTCGCACGGGGTTGAACCCGCGCTGTGGTCGGGATGTAAAGCCGACGGCTCATCACGCGCTGTCGCGGCGGTCGCCCCGCGGAGGCTCACAAGCCCGGACCGACGGGTTAAGGGTTATGGAGGTAGGGCGCGCAGTCCTCTGCGCGCCGCGGCTTTCGGTGTCCACATTGGTTGGCGGCGCGCAGAGGACTGCGCGCCCTACCTCCGCATCCACATGAACGCTCCCTACCATCGCGACCGGCCCGCGGCCGGCCCGTCGTCGGACTTCACCGCGCCGACATCGATAGGCGCGCGCGTCACCCGACTCAAGCCCCGTCCCAACGGATACAAGGACAACCACAGCTTTGGCCTGAGCCAACACCCGCAGCGACGGCCGACGACCGGTCAGTCAGCCGGTGCTGGCTCGGCGGCGGCGAGCGAAACACAGACCAGCTCGACGTCGTTGCGCGCGTAGACGGATCGATTCGCAAAGGCCGGATGCGACCAGACCACGCGCCGGCCAGGATCGGGGTTGGTGGGATCGAGCAGGTGGGCGCGGCTGAGCTCCTGGTACCCGAGCGGGGTGAGCTTGGCGATGATCAGGTCACCGCGCTCGTTGAATAGGAAAAAGCGGTCCTGGTGTTTCACCAGAAACGCGTTGCCCCAGCGGGTTTCCTTTTCGGGGGTGGTGGCGGCGAGCGTTTCCCAAACGCGCTCGCCGGTATCGAGCTTCAGACAACGCAACTGGCCGTAGCTGCACACCCCGTAGACATGGCCCCCTTCGATAAACGGGGTGGGGATGATCGAGTGCAGCTCCGTGGTGTCTTTCTCGCTTGCCTTCTGGCTGCGATAGACCACCTCCGGTGTGCCCGCGCCCAACCGCAACAACAGCGAGCCGTTGTAGAAGGTCGTGATAAAGAGCCCGTCGCCAGCCAACCGCGGCGTCGACACGCTTAGCCCGGCGCGCGACTCGAACGGCACCGACCACAACACCTTCCCACTCTCCGGTTCGAGGGCGTTCACCGACTCGGGATGCCAAAGAATCACCTGCCGCCGGCCGGCATGCGTGATCAGCGTCGGCGGGCAATACCCAGGTTCCTTCGCCGTGAGGGCGCGCCATTGCTCTTGGCCGGTCTCTTTATCCAGCGCCACGGCGACGGCGCCGTCGCCCCCGACCAGGCAGATGAGCCGGGGCCCGTCCAGCAGCGGGTGCCCCGCAAAGCCCCAGACTGGCGTCTTGGCCCCGAAGTCCTGCTTGAAATCGCGCGACCAAACAACCTTGCCCGTGTCCGCCTCGAAGCAAAACAGGTGGCCCTCGGCGCTCAGCGTGTAAACCTTGCCGCCAGCGACTAGCGGTGTCGCGCGCGGCCCAGTGGCGTAGCTCACCGTGTAGGGGCAATCGTAGCTGTGCTGCCACAACACTCGACCGTCGGCTTCGTTGAGGCAGAGGACACGCTCCCGCCCGGGAATCGAGCCACGGTCAAAGGGATTCGATGGGTTCCGCGTGCCCTCCGGAAGTTGGCGGTCCATGAGGTAGACGCGGCCACTCGCCACCGCCGGTCCGGTGAACCCGCCACCGATCGGTGTGCGCCAACGCACGGGCGGCCCGCCACTGGGGAACTTCTCGACGATCCCCGTCTCGCGCCAGACGCCATCGCGTTGAGGCCCGAGCCACTGCGGCCAGTCATCGGCCACGGCCAAGGTCGAGGCAGCCAGCGCCCCGAGGAGCGCCGCCCGCAGCGGGTTCAGAAAGGACCGGTGATGTTTCATGGCGCCTAAGGTCGCTGACCTTGCGCGGCGGTCAAGTCCGCGGTGCTGGCTTTCGAGCCCCTAATCGGCGCCGATGCAGAACAGGTGCTGATCGCCGCGCAGCAGGAGCCGGTTCGACATCGGGACCGGCGAGGCCACGATGCGTTCGCCCATGGGGTTTTCCGCCAACAACTCAAACTTCTCCCCCACCCGCGCGGTGAAGACCACGCCATCCTCGCGCGCGGCGTAGAGGGTACCGTTGGCGATGAGGGGGGAAGCGTAGTAGCTGGTTCGCTCGCGCGGGAAGGCCCCGGTCCAGACGGTCTGGCCGGTCTTCGGGTCCAGACACACCACCTCGCCGCGATGCCGCAGCAAGTAGGCGCGCCCTTCGTACTCGGCCGGTGTAGCCACAAACACGCCCAGGTCCTCGCGCGTCCAGACCCGGCGCGACTCCGTCACATCGCCGCGGCCGCCTAACCCAATGCCGTGAACGCGGGCTTGACCGGGGCGATCGTCGCGGCCGACCGGGACGACCACCATCTCGCCCACGATCAGAGGCGAAGCGATGGCCGGCCAGAAGCCTGTGCCCTGGGGGTTAAACCCGCCGCACGACCACAGCAAGGCACCGTCGCTGGCGTCATGCGCCGTCAAATGATCGGCCCCCCAGACCAGGAGCGCCGTCTTGCCCTCGTGCGAATAGACCAGCGGGGTGGTGTACGCGTTGTTGTTCTCGGTCGGGGTCGTGTAATTGCGCGGCTGTTGCCATCGCAGCTCGCCGGTGCCTCGGTCAAACGCCGCAATCCACGACTCGCCACCGTGCAGGCGCGCCATGACCACGAACTTACCGGCCAGCACCGGCGAAGTGCCGGTGTCCCAGAAGAGTTGTTCCGGGCCGAACTTGTCGGTCAGATTCAGCTTCCAGCGGACCGTCCCGTCGAGCTCGAGAGCGGCGAGTCGGCCACTCCGAAAGTAGACGAATAGACCATCGCCATCCGTGACCGGCGAGGCGTTCGAGCTCGATCCCAGCGTCCGGTGCCTGGGCGGGCTGGCGTTCCCCACCGCCGTCTGCCACAGGGCCCGACCCGACCGGTCGAACGCCAACACGCTATCCTGCCCCTCCGCCGGAGCGGTCACGATGATCCGGTCGTTCCAGACAATCGGGCTCGATGAGCCTTTGCCCGAGAGGGCGACCTTCCAAAGCGCATGCGCAGCCTCCCAGCGAACCGGATACTCGCCTCGAGTCGTGCTGCCGCTAAAGGTCGGGCCGCGCCAGCTCGGCCAGTTCTCCGGCTCACCCGCAACCCCCGGAGGTACCGAAAGCGCAACCGCGAGAGTAGCGAGCGCGACGCTCAGCGGGAACCAACTCGACGCGCGCGGCTTCCGGAGGTCAAACGGGCCGGCAACACGCAAGACACAGGCCAACCTGCCGCTTGCGCGCGATGGTATCAGGGACGGAGACGAGGGATTCATCATAGACAATGATCGTGACTGCTGGGATCTCGGTAGAGACCCAATCTGGGCAGCGCGCGCAGTCCTCTGCGCGCCGCAGCGTTCCGTGCCCCCAGGCCGTAGGCGCGGCGCGCAGAGGACGGCGCGCCCTGCCGCCGACATGCAGCGGTGGCTCCCGAGTCCGACGATGAGGCAACCATGCACGATGGGCGGGAGCTTACCATCCCCAGAACGCGAGCGCAAACGCCCCTGCCCGCACGCCGAGCGCGCGGCGGGTTGCCTAACGGCTCAGCTCTGGGACGGTCCGTAGCCGATCAACTGGCGTAGCTCGACAATATGCTGCTGACCAATCTGACGCGGGGTGGCCCGGTGCTTTTTGCACAGCGCCGCCGCATACCCGGTGGCGATCCCCATCTGGCCGCAGGTCTTCATCACGCGCGGGCCGCACAGACCGATGTGTGAGCAACTAAAGCAACGCCCCGCCATCATGAGATTGGCCACATCGCGCGAGTATAGGCAGCGGAAGGGAACGTAGTACATCCCGCCGGTCTTGTAGAACATCGCTTTCGAGAGGAAATCGACCGGGGAACCCGTCTCGGCAAGCTGATGATGCGCGTCGATCTCGCGGGTCTCTTCGACCACGGCGTCTGGGAACCGGCGCCGTTCCATCATGTCGCGCATGGTGTATAAGTAATCGCCCATGATCCGGCGCGACTCCCGTTTCCCCGCCACGTAAGCGACCCACTTGAGCGCCACGCTGGCGTGGTTCGGGTTCCGCTTCGCATTCGCAAACGAACCGTAGATGGCACGCAAGAGATGATCGCGAATCCGCTCCGCGTCCCGGATCTGGTCCAAGTCGTTCGCCGAATACTCCCAATACCACTCGCCGTTAATGGCCGCGTGCTCCTTGGCCACCGGCCTCGCCCAGGGCACCTCGGGAAAGCTCGACCCTTCACCGGTCCGTTCCGAGTTCCAAAGCACGCTGGCGCCCATCACCCGCCCGTCGGCCTCCGCCGGGCTCCACAAGTCGCCGTGCAGATCCCACGCCTCTCCAAACTCAGTCCTGGCCTCGCGACCGTAGCGGCACTGCGCACCACCCCAATACCCCAGCCAACCGTCCCCGGTGCAGTCAATGAAGATCGGGGCGCGAAACCGCCGGAGGAGCCCCGAGGTGGCCTCGCGCGCCTCGACGCTTGCGATGCGGTCCCCGACCTTCTCCAGACCACAGCAGAGGTGCAGCGGGAATAGCTGGACGCCCGATGCCGCCATCGTGGCTTCGCGTTTCTTCTGGTCTTCCTTGGCCAAGGCGTCGCCGTTGGGATAATGCTCGGTGTCGATCGTGCTCAGGAGTTTGCTGCCCTTGCCCGGGATACCAATCGTGTGGACGCGGACTTCCTCACTGGCGTTGCCGCCGAAAATGGGTCGGTCTTGAATCAGCGCCACCTCGAGGCCTTGCGAGCGCGCCGTGAGCGCGGCAGCGCAGCCGGCAATCCCGCCGCCAACAATCACAACGTCGAACGCCCTGGTCTCGATCGGTAGCCCTTGCCGCCCGGCCAGGCGATCCTTCCACGCCGCTAGCTCGACCAAGTCCTCGTTCGGAAGCTGGGGCGCTGGCTCTCTGGAGAAGAACAGGGCATCGCAACGGCCGTCGAAACCGGTTAGATCCAACAACTCGACGGACACCTCCCCTGCGGCAGGGGCCTCGATCGGTCCGCCGGGCTGCCACGCCCAGCCCGGGGCGGTCCCGAAGGCTGTCGCCAGCTCGACTCCGTTCACGCGCACCTTGAAGCGCCCGGGTGCCTCCCAGTTTCCCGGGCACCAATTGCGCGTGCGCACCCACATGTGCCAGCGGCCCGCCTCGGGCAGGCTGATCTGGCTCTTTGCGGGGGCCACCGGTCGCCCCAGCCCGTGTGCCAGCAGGTAGCAACCGCCCATCTGTTGGTAGTGCTGTGTGTCCAGCACCCAACCCCCGCGCTTGGCGAAGGACGCCGCCTCGAGTAGAACGCCCGGACTGACCCGCCCAGGCCCCCCGAAGCAATAGCCCGGAGCCACGGCCGCCGTCAGACCGACACCGCCCACCATGCGGAGGAACTGTCTGCGTGGGATCGCGCTATCGCTATGGTCAGTGTTGGTCTTCATTGCGTTGCTGTTATTACTGTTGGCGCAGTTGGCGCAAGCCTGGTCACGCAACGCTACGCCAGAGCTCCATCCAGGACAACAGCCAAGCGTCCTGGCACTCTAGCCTCTTGCTATATTAATCTAACTGGTTTTTTAACGTTGACACCAGCATCCATTATTTGCAGACTGAGCGCCATCATTTGTCGATGCGAATGACCCTATGAGACTGACCCGCATCAAAGTCAAAGGGCGATCCGCCGTTTACCACTGCGTCTCCCGTATCGTCGGCGCCCAACGCCTCCTCGATGACCTCGGCAAAGAAACCTTGGTCAGGCTCCTCCGGCGCCTGGCCACCTTCTGCGGCCTCGAGGTCATCACCTACTGCATCATGTCCAACCACTTCCATGTCTTGGTCCGCGTCCCGGCCGAGCAGAACCCGACCGACGAGGAACTGGTCGAGCGCATGAAGGCCCTCTACGGGAAGGCCAAGCCCCGAGAGGCCGGCCTGCTCTATGAGGCCGAGAAGGGGTTGCACGACCATGGTCGGGTGGACCCGGACATCCGGAAACGGATGCTGGCGCGGATGGGGGACGTGTCGGAGTTCATGAAGGAGTTCAAGCAGCGGTTCAGCAAGTGGTACAACATACGGCATCAGCGGTTTGGGACGTTGTGGGCGGAACGGTTCCGGAGCGTGTTGGTCGAGGATCAGCCGGGGGTGCTGGAGACGGTGTCGGCGTACATCGACTTGAACGCGGTGCGGGCGGGATTGGTGGAGGATCCGAAGGATTACCGGCACTGTGGGTACGCGGCGGCGGCGGCCGGGGACGGGAAGGCACGGTCGGGGTTGGTGAGTTTGTACGCGGGCGGAAGTGCGGGAGCGTCACGGGGCGGGACTTGCGCGGGAGGGGGCCAGACGGCGGGGGCAGAGGTGCGGGTACCAGCGGAAGATGAAGGGGCAGGGACAGGGACCCGCGGGCAAGATGCCCGCGCTCCGTTCTTGGCCGGCGCACAGGCTGCAGAGGGGTGCGAGGAACCGCGGAAGGCAAGGGTGCGTGAGTGGAAGGAGGTGGGGGCGGAGTATCGGCGGCGGTTGTTTGTGCGTGGGGGGGTGTCTGTGGGCAGCGGGAGGGTGGCGATGAGTCGGGAGCAAATAAGGCGGGTGTTGAAGAAGGGCGGGGAGTTGAGCTTGGGCGAGGCGTTGCGGTTGCGGATACGGCACATGACGGATGGGGTGGTGCTGGGGTCGAAGGGGTTTGTGGACGCGGTGTGGCTGGCGCATCGGGAGCGGTTCGGGGCGAAGCGGCGGAGTGGGGCGCGGCCGATCCGGGGCGTGCCGTTGGGTGGTTTGAGTGCGTTGCGGGACTTGCGGGTTGAGGCAATCTCGTGAGTCGGGTGAGCGTGTGAGGGAGGCAGGGCGGGTGTTGCAGGGCGAGCTGGGTGTTGGGTTGGGACGCTGGCCTTGTGAGGGCGGGAGGTTCGCCGTGAGGAGCGGCGGGTTGGGGAAGGGGTGTTGGGTCCGGGCTTGGGTTGTTGGATCGGGGCAAGGAACTTTGGTTTGACTTCCCGCGTCCAGCCCGTCAAGAACAGGGCACGTTCGTGCGGGGGACGACCGCAGTAGGATGTGTGGGGACGGGTCCTCGGCATGGCGTCACGCGCCGCGGGCGGGTGAGGCTCGTGGCGATCGCCGTCCCGATTCGGTGGGCTGCCATTTCGTCAGTCATGGGAAGTCATGCGATGAATGATTCGATCGCTTCGCTAACGCTGGTCAGGGGCTTATTCGTTGGGGTAGCCCTGGGGCTGATGGAACCGGGGGCGCTGGCTGCCGCGCCGCCCGGGCTGCCGTCGCTCAGTATCAGCTCTGCGACGGTCAGTGAAGGAGACGAGGGGTCGACTCGAGTGGCGCTTTTCCTCAGTTTGTCCAGCGCGGCCGCTGGTCCGGTCAGTGTCCGGTACGCCACGGTGGATGACACGGCGGAGGCTGGCGAGGATTACGTGGGGGTGCCGCCGACGGAAGTCACCTTTGCGGTTGGGGTAACGAACTGGCTCATCGAGGTTGAGGTACTGGGAGATCGGTGGGTCGAGCCGGACGAAGGGTTCTATGTACGCTTGAGTGAGCCGGTGGGCGCTGTGCTCGGGACGGACACGGGTCGGGTGGTTATCGTGAGCGACGACCTGGGGTCGATTGAAGCGCTGGCACCGCCGCCTCCCCTGACGAATCTGGTGCTGAACCGACAGTCGGGCCTGTTCGAGCAGGTGGTTCGGTTTACGAACTTAGGCGGGACCAATACCAACTCCGTGCGATTGGTCGTGCGCGGGCTGCCGGCCGATGTTGAGCTTCACAATGCGCACGGCCGGACCACGAACGACCTGCCGTATGTTGAGGCCGTGGGTCCGTGGAGTCCGGGGTCGAGGGTGGAGTTCCTGTTGGAGTTCTACCGGGCCAATCGTTGGGCGTTCGGGCCGCCGGTTTACCGCGCCGAGTTCGCGATCCCCCCGGTGGCCTTGCCCTGGGCCGGGACGCCCTTTGACCCGATTCTCCGCGTCGAACTGCAGCCGCTGACGACCGACCTCAACCAGGGCCGGTTCTTGATCGAGTTCAACGCCACTCCCGGGCGGCGGTACCTGGTCCAGTACCGGGACTCGGTGGAGGCGCCCTGGCGGCAGGTGTTCCCTCCAGTCACCGCGGCGGGCAACCTCGTGCAGTGGTTCGACGACGGCCCCCCGAAGACGGCGAGCAAACCGGCCGCTCAAGGCGCGCGCTTTTACCAGATCCTGCTGTTGCCCTAGCGATCGCCGCGCCCCGCGGTGGGCCGGTCGCATGCCTGAAAGGCTTTGGCGTACCCTATGAAAACGATTCGACAATTCTCGACCCTTGGCGCAGCCGCGGGTCTGGCCAGCGCTTTCGGCGCGGAGGTCCTCCCCTTCGAGGACGACGTGGGAGTAGATCGGAACCGCGTGTTCATTGGCGCACGCTTCAGTTTCAACATCCAGGCTGAGCTGCGGAACGGCGCCGTGGCGGCGAATGTGCCGCCGGCCTACGACGATGGGTTCGTGCGGCCTGACAGCAGTGGCGCCAGTGGGTCGACCTGGTATTGGGGCTACGACCGCGCCGACCAGATTGTTGGGGATTCTCTCGCCTTGAGCATTAGCACGGGATCGCCGCGCGACGGGATGGTGGACACGCTGCAAGAAGATCCGCAGGCTGGGTTCGAGCTGTTGTACGGTCGAGTGCTGGGGAGGTTCGGCCTGGGGCCGGCCACCACTATAACGTGGGGAATCTTGGGCGGGTTCAGCTCGCTGGACGTGTTGCTCGAGGAAAGTGACACGATCAACGGCACGCTGAGCCGCACTACGGACAGTTACAGCCTGGGCGGCATCAGCCCTCCGCCGGCGCCGTATGCGGGAACGTTCGCCGGGCCGGGACCGGTCATCGGTTCCGCCGCGGCGGCCAGCCTCACTACGACCTTGCCCGCGTGGTCCGCGACGAGCGCGAAGGTGGACGCGCTGTTGCTCGGGTTCAAGTTGGGGCCGTTCGTCGAGGTGCCGATTTATCGGCGGCTGTCGGCGCAATTGAGCGGCGGTTTAGGGGCGATTTACGCTCAGCACGAACTCAGCTTCACGGAGACGCTGGGCCTGACCGCTGCCGGAGGGCCGCCCCCTGCGCGCGTGGGCCGCTTCCAGGACGACGCTTGGTTGCTCGGCTTTTTCGGCCAGGCCCAACTCGAGTTCCGGCTGGGCGACACGATGAGCGTGTTCGCCGGTGGCCAGTACCGGCACCTGGGCGACACCAGCGTCGCGGGCGGCGGCAAAGAGGCTACCCTCGACCTGGCCGGCACGTTCGAGGGGATCGTAGGATTGAAGTTTTCGTTTTGAACGCGGGGGCCGCGACCCAGATCGGTCCTGCCGCCGCCGAACCGGTGCGAGCGCCCGACACGCATGAGCCACACCCATCCGTTCACCACCACGACGTTCGATCTGCCAGGGTACCGCACCGTGCGTTCCTTCGGGGTCGTGCGCGGCATCATCGTCCGGTCGCGCTCGATCCTCGGCACGTTCGGCGCCGGCATCCAAACCATTTTCGGCGGGAACATCTCTCTGTACACGAGCTTGTGCGAACGCGCCCGGGACGATGCCTACCGGCTGATGCTCGAACATGCAGCCCAACTGGGCGCCAACGCCGTCATCGGTGTGCGCTATGACGCCACGGAGATTGCCCAAGGCGTTTCCGAAGTCCTCTGTTACGGGACGGCGGTGTGCGTCGAGCCCGTTTCGACCCACGCCAACGTCCCAACCGGCTCTAACCCCTCCAGACTCGAAGACTTATGCAGACCCAACTCACCTTAGGCGTCGTTGTCGGCAACCGCGGTTTCTTTCCCGGCCACCTCTGCGAGACTGGCCGTCGCGAAATCCTCGAGGCGCTCGCCCAGGCTGGGATCAAACCGGTCCTGCTCGAGGCCGGCGCCACTAAGTTCGGCGCCGTCGAGTCGCTGGCCGACGCGCAGCGCTGCGCGGATTTGTTTCGCCAAGAGGCGGAGCGAATCGATGGCGTGTTGGTGACCTTGCCGAACTTCGGAGACGAACGCGGTGTGGCCAACGCTTTGCGCTGGTCGGGCCTGAAGGTGCCGGTGTTGGTCCAGGCCTTTAACGACGCCCCGCACGCCATGACCATCAAAGATCGCCGCGACAGTTTCTGCGGCAAAATGTCCGTCTGCAATAACCTCCGCCAATACCGCATCCCCTTCACCCTCACCCGCCTCCACACCTGCCACCCCAGTCACCCCACCTTCGCCCAAGACCTGCAGGACTTCGCCGTTACCTGCCGCACCTTGCGCGCCCTCCGGAACCTGCGCATCGGCGCCCTAGGCGCGCGCCCGACCGCCTTCAACACCGTCCGCTACAGCGAGAAACTCCTCGAACAAGCCGGCATCAGCGTCGAGACGCTCGATTTGTCGGAGGCGTTCGGCCGAATTGGCCGGTTGTCGGACGACCATGCCGCCGTGCAGGCCAAGCTCAAAGAAATCCACGCCTACGTCCAGGCCAAGTCGATCCCGGGACCGGCGCTGCTCAAAATGGCCAAGTTCGGCGTCGTGGTGGACGACTGGATGCAAGCGACGCGGTTGCGCGCCACGGCCATCCAATGTTGGACGGCCATGGAAGAGTACTTCGGCGTCGTGCCCTGCACGCTGATGAGCATGATGAGCAACTTGGGCCTCAGCAGCGCCTGCGAGGTGGACATCATGGGGACGGTCGCCATGTACGCCATGGCCCAGGCCAGCGGCCAACCCAGCGCTCTGGTCGATTGGAACAACAACTACGGCGAGGACCCCGACAAGGGCGTCATCTTCCATTGCTCGAACCTCCCCAAGGACATCTTTGCCACACCGCCCAAGATGGACTATCAGGAGATCATCGCCGGGACCGTGGGCAAGGAAAACACCTATGGCACCGTGATCGGCCGCGTTAAGACCTCCGCGTTCACGTACCTGCGCGCCAGCACCGATGATGCCGCGGGCAACCTTCGCGCCTATGTGGGCGAGGGAGAACTGACGAGCGATCCCCTCGAGACCTTCGGTGGCTACGGCGTGGTGCGCATCCCGCAATACCAGAAACTGCTGCGCCACATCTGCGAGAACGGCTTCGAGCATCACGTGGCCGTCAATCCCACGCGCATCGCCGCCGGCCTGCGCGAGGCCTTGGGCAAGTACCTCGGTTGGGACATCTACCTGCACGAATGAGCCAACACCTTGAACCACCGCAGGAGTCCGCAGGGGTCAGCGAACGCTGCCAGGACAGCGGACGGGGCCGGACCAGCGGGCGGCACCCTGGCGCGGGCGGATGTCGGGCAGGGCGCCTGGGTTCCGCACTCTGGTCCCAGGCGCTCTTGTGGTGGGTTATGGGGGCAGGCTGGGCCGCCGACACCGCCGATCTCGGGGCTGGTGCCACACTCGACCGAGCCACGCTCGACCAGTGGGCCGCGCCCTATCGCGGATGGCACTACTACCCAACCCACGTCATGCCTGCCGCCCCAAACATCCCAGGCGCGGAAGCCTTCAAGAACACCGACGTGCCCACCGTGTACCAGCTCCCCGACGACGAGCGCTGGTACATGTCGTTTATCGGGTTCGACGGCCAGGGCTACAACTCGTTCATCGCCGAAAGCCGCGACCTGTTGCACTGGACCCACTACCGGCGCGCATTGGGTTTCGGGCCGCCGGGTGAATTTGACCACGGCGGCTGCGTGCTCGGGGCCTACCTGTACGAATCGTACGAGATCAAGGCCGCACGGCGCTTGAAGCGGTGGAATGGCCAGTTTTGGTCGCTGTACGGTGCTTACCCGCGTCTGGGGGGATACGAGCTGCGCCCCGGCTACGAAGGCGTGGCCTGTAGCGACGACGGCCTGGTCTGGCGGCGGGCCCAAGACCGGTACATCCTGTCGGTGCACGATCCCGGGTGCGGAGCCTGGGAGCGGGACTGCATTTATCAGCCCTGGCTGGTCGAGGACGCCGGTCGGTTCTACAACTTCTACAACGCTGCGCGCGGATCGATCGAGCAAAGTGGTCTCGCCTTCTCGACGAACCTCCTCGACTGGGCCCGGCATGATGGTAACCCAGTCATCCGGAACACCCCTGGCGGTTTCGACGAACGCTTCGGTTCAGATCCCAAGGTCTTTCGGGACGGCGATCACTGGACCATGTTCTACTTCGGCGTCGACGGGAAAGGGGCGGCGCACATTATGGCCGCCTTCTCGCGAGATCTACTGACCTGGACCCAGCACCCCGAGCCGCTTTACCGAGCCGGCGGACACCCGACTGGGCTGGACCGGACCTACGCCCACAAGATTTCACTCGTTTACCAGCCGGCCCACGACACTTTCTACCTGTTCTACTGTGCCGTCGGCAACCAAGGCCGCGGCATTGGCCTGCTCACTAGCAAACCCTTGCCCTTGCCGGGGGCGGCGGAGTAGCCTCGTTTCGAGTTGGTCGGTGGCGGCCTCAGACGGTTTTCGGCAGTTCGTAGGGCTTGCGCCGCGCCCGATCCAGTAGCTCGTTCGCGGCGGTGTCGTCCGGAAAGACCTCCTTCTGGGCATCCCAACGCAGGCGACGGCCGGTCCAGCGAGCGATGTTGCCCAAATGGCAGATGGTGGCCGAGCGATGACCGATCTCGACATCCGCAATCGGGCGCGCGCGTGTCTTGAGGCAGTTGATCCAGTTGCGGAGGTGGTTCTCGGTGAATCCCGCTTCGCGGTTCACCAGCGCCTCATCCGCAATCTCGGTAGGCGTGGACCGGCAGACCCCACGGTCGATCGTCAACCGTCCTTTCTCGCCGATGAAGATCGCGCCTCCCATCGGGCCATTGCCCAGTTCCATGACGATGTCACCGGGGTAACGCATGAAGACCTTCGGTTCACTGCAGATCTTGTCGCCGCGTGCCTTGGACTCCGAGGCGCGGTACGTAGGCGGATCGAACTTCGGTCCTTCGGTCCAGATCTCGACCGGCCCGCTCTCGTCCATGCCCAGCGCGCATTGCACCTGGTCAAAACCGTGCGAGCCCCACCCGGTCATTTCACCGCCCGAGTAAGGGCGGAACGAGAGCCAGCCGGGGTTCGCCCGCGGCAGGTAAAGGTCCTTATTGTACGGCACCGGCTCGGCCGGGCCACACCAGAGGTCCCAGTCGATCTCCTCGGGCACCGGTTCCCCCGGTAACGCACCCTCCCACGGGCTCGGGTAGTTGTGGGCGATCACGCGGCTGATCTTGCCCAGAGCGCCGCTGCGCACCAGCTTGCACCCGCAATGGTTGGGCCACATCGACCGCTGCTGACTGCCGGTCTGAAACACCCGGCCATACTTGCGCACCGCCTGCACGATCAACCTTCCCTCGCGGATCGTGAGGCTCATCGGCTTCTCGACGTACAAATCCTTGCCCGCCTGACATGCCTGAATGCAGATTGGCCCGCGCCATTGCTCGGGCGTGGCCGTGATGATCGCGTCCACGTCGTTGCGCTCCAGCAACCGGCGGTAATCCTGCATCGCCACGGTCCGGTGCTTCTCGGCGGCAGCCTGTGCCCGCTTCAGATTCACATCCGCAAACCCCGCCACTTGCACCTCCCGAAACGCCGGCAACATCGCCAGTAACCCCCCGGCCTGCCGCCCAATCCCGATGAACCCAACGCGGATCCGGTCGTTGGCCCCAGGGCGACCCTCCGCTGCCAACACACCCGGGCCGATCCACGTCGGCAACGCGCAGCCGAATGCTCCCAAGCTCAGGCCGCTCGCAAGGAACCGCCGACGCGACAGGCGCCGCGCGCCGGTGGACAACCGCGGCAAGGCCGACGAAGGCGCTAACGCGAAGGACAAAGACGAGGTGGAAGCTGTGCGTGTGCGAGCCGTGTTCATGCGATGCGAAGGAGTATAGAGGCGTTGCCTGCGCCGGTGTAAGCAAAAAGTGCCGGTTCTGTCGCCCAATACTGCATCTCCGCCTTTAGACGCGTCTCTATCAACGCGGTATACCATCACGGTGGGATCTGTCCGGCACGCGGCCACCGGCTGGCGCTGGGGCGATCGCGGACGGGGTTCGCTTAGTTCACCACGTTGAGGGGTGGCTGGCCGAGGAGAACCCGGCGGATGTTCTGGCTGCTTTTCACGCGCATGTCGTGAGAGCCTTGCTCGCAGTAGAAGGCGGCGTGCGGATTCAAGATCAGGCGGTCGTGAGCGGGGTGTTGCGGGTCGCGCCAGGCGGCGAGGAACGGGTGGTCGGCCGGAGGCGGTTCGTGTTCGAGGACGTCGATGGCGGCGCCGGCGAGGTGGCCGGAGGCGAGGGCTTCGAGTACGGCCAGCACATCCACAACGGCGCCGCGGGCGGTGTTGACGACGTAACTGCCGCGCGGCAACCGCGCGAGGGTCTGGCGGTTGAGCAGGTGCAACGTTTCGGGCGTGTGCGGGCAATGCAGGCTCACCACGCAGGCCTGGGCTAGCAGCTCGTCGAGGGTGTCCACGCAGCGGACGCCGAGGGCTTTGTCGCGCCCGCGGGGGATATAGGGGTCGTAGTAGGCGACGTCCATGCCGAGGGCTTTAGCGCGGAGTGCCGCAGCGGTGCCGATGCGCCCGAGGCCGATCACGGCGAAGACGCGGCCCCGGAGCCGGTGCAGCGGGGCGGCGTGGCGATGGGTCCAGTCCGCGTCGCGGTCCCGTTGGAGGCGGTGATTGAGGAGATGGAACCCGCGGGTGAGGGCCAGCATCATGCCGATGGCTGAGTCGGCCACCTCCTCGGTGCCGTAGTCGGGGACGTTGGCGACAGGGATAGCGCGTTGGCGGGCGGCGGCGATGTCCACGTTGTCAAAGCCGACGCCGCCGCGGACGATGAGTTTGCAGCGTTCGAGGCGTTCGAGGGTGCGCCGGGTCAGGGTGAGCTTGTGGTAGAGGATGAGGGCGTCGGCATCTTCGATGCGACCGACCAGTTCCTCCTCGGTGTTGGCGTTCAAGGCGGCCAGGTCGGCGAGGTCGTCCAGGACCTGACGTTCGAGATCGAGCGGCTCGGTGAGGAGGTCGGTGATCACCACGCGTGCGCGGGCATGCATGGGCCGGAGTGTAACGCAACGCTTTCGGTCTTGCCAGGGGCAGCGGGTGTGGGCGAAAACCCGGCCGTGTCGCAAGCCGCTGTTCGCCCGCCGCCGCCGGCCTTGATGAGCCGCAACCCGGCGGGATGGGTTGCCTGCTTTGGCCCAGGGGCGGTGTTGGCGTCGCTGACGATTGGCTCAGGCGAGCTGATCTTTTCGGCCCGGGGCGGGGCGCTGTTTGGGTACCGGTTGTTGTTTCTGTTTCTGGTGGTGCTGGCGCTGAAGTGGGGGTTGGTCTTCGCCACGGCGCGGCATATGGTGCTCACGGGGGTGCATCCCTTCGAGCGGTGGATGGCGCTGCCGGGGCCGCGGGGGTGGTTGCCCGGGGTGTTCCTGGTGTTGGCGGCGCTCGGCTTTCCGATCTGGGTCGGATTTCACGCCGGGACACTGGGCAGCTTGGTGGCGTGGTTGACCGGCACCGAGCCTGCCCTTGGTGGGGCTGCCCATTTTGCGTGGGGTCTAGGGGTGCTGGCGTTGGTGCTGGGCTTGGTGGCGTTGGGCGGCTACGCCCGCCTCGAACGGATCCAGTTGGTCATTGTGGGCACCCTGCTGGGGTGCGTGGTCGTTTCGTTGGCACTGCTGCAGCCGGACTGGCTCGAGCTGTTGGGGGGGGTTTTCGTGCCGCGGCGATTGGCGTATCCGGACTGGGCGATGGCTCACGCCGAGTTGGTGCAGCGGCCGGTCTGGGTCGAACTGGCAACTTATGCGGGCGTGCTGGGCGGTGGCGGGTACGACTACCTGGCCTACACCGCGTATTTGCGGAACAAAGGGTGGGGCCGCGCCGGTGGGCCACCGGCGAGCGAGGCGGACCTCAGGGCGATGGCCGGGAACGCGGCTGATCCGGGACGGCAGTGGCTGCGGGCGCCTTTGGTGGATTGCACGCTGAGCTTCGTGGTGGTGCTGGTGTTCAGCGCGGTGTTCGTGGCCTGCGGCGCCCTGGTTCTCGGTCCGCAACGCTTGGTGCCCAGCGGCAGCAACCTGTTGACCTTGCAGGCCCAGTTCGTAACGGGCGCAGGGATCTGGCTCAAGCCGCTGTACTTCGTGGGCGCGTTCCTAGCCATGTTCGGCACGCTGTACGGCACACTCGAGGTGGGGCCGCCGACTCTGCGCGAGATCGTGCGCGGTTGGGATGCGGGCGGTGCGGCGGCGCAGGGCAAGCGGCTGCGCGCGTGGGCGCTGGCCTGGTCGGGCTTGGGCGGCGCGGTGGTGTTGGGGGCGAGTCTGGTGTTTCACCTGGTGCGGGGGAGCGGGAGCCCGCCGGCTCTGGTGGTGCTGCTAACGCCGGCGAACCTGTTCACAGGCGTATTGGCGTGCGGGTTGATCGCCGGGCTCAGTTGGTGGGCGGATGCGCGATTTCTGCCGCCGGCGCTGCGGATGCGTTGGCCGCTGGCGGCGCTCAGCGGCGCGGGGGGCGTGGTGTTTTTGGCTCTGGGGATCAAGGGCTACTGGGACCACGGAGGGCTCGTCGCGCTGGGGCTGTTGGCGGGAACGATCGCCTTAGGCGTGATGACGGCATGGGGCTGGGAATGGCGCGGGCGAAGGCGAAGGCGGTAGTGGCTCGGGGCGCAGGCGGTCGCAGACCCTGTCTGGTGGCTGGGCGAGGTCGACCGGGCATCCTCATGAGAGCCCGGAATAGGTTACAGCCTGGGGGGTAGGGCGCGCAGTCCGCTGCGCGCCGTTGCTTCCCGTGTCCACCGCGGTTTGCGGCGCGCAGCGGAGTGCGCGCCCTACCGGTGTCCTTGTTCTTTGGGTAAGGGGTTGGGCGGCTCGGCGGGAGCCTCGCCCTACCGGTGGTCCTGGTTCGTTGGGTAAGGGTTGGGCGGTTCGGCGGGCAAGACAGCAAGGGCGTTGCACCCCCGGGCACATTCCGGGTAGGCTAGGCCATGTTAAGCCTGGCCGAAACGGCTGGCCTGCGTGGGCCGGGCCGGCAAGTCGAGAAAAGAAGAGTCAACCTGAACGAAAGCAAACCATGAACGGCAAGTTTGTCATTGGCAAAGAAATCACCCGCGACCGTCTGGATTGGGGCGAGATGGGCTGGATCAGCCGGCCGTCCGATACCCAGGCCAAGAGCATTTGCGAGATTGAAGTGACCTTGGAGCCGGGCTTCGGCCACAACTTCCACAAACACCCGCGCCAGGAGGAGACCATCTATGTGATGGCGGGCGAGATCGAGCAGTGGTTGGAGAAGGAGAAACGCGTGCTCAAGCCCGGCGATGCGGTGTTCATCGGCGCCGACGTGGCCCACGCCTCCTTCAATGTCGGGGCGCAAACCGCGAGGCTGTTGGTGGTCCTCTCGCCTTGTGTGGGCGAAGGCGGCTACGAGTTGGTGGATGTGAGTGGCGAAGCGCCGTGGAACGGGCTCAGATCCCGGTAGACCCAGGCGTGTCGGGATGGCGCGCGGGCACGGCGCCACGGTGGTTGCGGCTGGGCGCATGTGTGGCACCGGCCCCGGAGAGGATTGGACGCCTAGCGCCGCTCTCGATAGTCTGTTCTCCATGCAAACCCGATTCCGATTCCGGTCTCCGATCCTGGCAATTCTCCTCGCTAGCGTTGGGGTGTTACTCGCCTCGATGCGGGCGGTGGCCGCCGACGCCGCGACCGCACTCGAGACCGTCCCGCGCGCCCTGCAGCAGTTCGTGGACGATCGAACCATCGCTGGGGCGGTCACGCTCGTCGCCCGCCAGGACCGGGTGCTGCGGGTGGACGCGATCGGTCAAGCCGACCTGGCCACCGGCGCCCCCATGCGTCCGGACGCCTTGTTCTGGATCGCCTCGATGACCAAGCCGATGGCTGCCGTCGCCGTTTTAATGTTGCAGGACGAGGGCAAGCTGAACGTCGCAGACCCGGTCGAGAAACACCTGCCCGAGTTCAAAGGCCAATGGCTGGTCTCCGAGCGCAGCAACGAGCGGCTGGTCTTGGTCCGCTCGCCGCGCCCCATCACGATTCGCGAGCTGCTCACGCATTCGTCCGGCTTGACGGATGTGCCGGCGCCGCGCCCGCACTCGACCCTGGCCGAGCAAGTGGTGGCCTACTCGCAACAGCCGTTGCGGTTCCCACCCGGCAGCAAGTGGGAGTATTCCAACCCCGGCATCAACACCCTCGGCCGCATCGTCGAGGTCATCGCCGGCGAGCCGTTTGCCGAGTTTCTCGAGCGCCGGTTGTTGCGTCCGTTGGGGATGAGCGACACGACCTTCTGGCCCACCGAAGCCCAGGCGCGGCGGTTGGCGAAGTCATACCAGCCCAAGGCTGGCGGCGGTCTGGAAGAGATCGGCATCTCGTTCATCCAAGGCGAACTCGCGGACCGGAAACGCGCACCCCGGCCAGCCGGCGGTTTGTTCTCGACTGCGGCGGACGTCGCGCGCTTTTACCAGATGATGTTGCAGGATGGTGTGTGGCAGGGCCAGCGCCTACTCACGTCCGAAGCGGTGCGTCAACTCACCCACACACAGAGCGGCGAGCTCAGGACCGGGTTCACCGACGGCATGAGTTGGGGTTTTGGCTTTCAGGTCGTCAAGGAACCGCAGGGTGTGACGGCCATGCTGGCGCCCGGCACCTTCGGTCATGGTGGCGCCTATGGCACGCAGAGTTGGGCCGACCCCAAACAGGACCTGATCTTGGTGCTGATGATTCAGCGGGCAAGGTTACCCAACAGCGACGCTTCGGATCTGCGGCGCGTCTTTCAGGACGCAGCCGTGAACGCCATCCGGAACTGAGTTCCACGAGCCCTCGATCACAAACGCGCGATCGGAAATGCGAAGCCCGAAGGGGGACCAAGGCGTCGCGGAGCTCCGCCCTCCAATATGGGGGAATTCAGTTGCCCAGCGGGGTGTTGCTGGATTGAGATGGAGCCCGATGAACACTCACACTCGCAATGTCATTCACGGGGCTTGGTGCATCCCGTTCGGACTGGCCACGGCGTTGGTGGTTACTTCGGCCGCAACGGCCGCGGCGCCTTTGGACCTGGCCGGGGCAACCGTTGTGGTGCGCTCGGGGGAACGGCCGGCGGCGGAAGCGACCGCCGCGCGGGTGTTGGTCGAGGAGGTCGAGCGGCGGACAGGCTTGCGCTGGCCGATTGCGACCCAGTGGCCGGAGGGCGCCCCGGTCATTGCCTTGAACTCGGGGCCAACCGATCCGGGCTGGGGCCGGACGGTGCCTCGGCGCGAGGGAGCGGAGCTGCCGGAGAACCGGCCGGAGGGCTTTCGCCTGCGGGTGGCAGCCCAGGCGTCGCAGCCGCCGATCGTCTGGATCACGGGCGCCGACGGGCGCGGGGCGTTGTTCGGCGTCGGCCAATTCTTGCGCCAACTCGAGTGGGTTCGAGGCCAGGCGCGGTTCCCGGCTGGGCTTGACCTGGCGAGCGCGCCAGTCCAGCGGATTCGGGGTCATCAACTGGGCTACCGCCACCGGGCGAACAGTTGGGACGGCTGGGACCAGGGCCAATTCGAGCAGTACATCCGCGAGTTGACGTTCTTTGGCGCAAACAGCATCGAGAACATTCCGTTCGAGGACACCCGTCCCAGCCCACACCTGCGCGTGCCGCGCGAGGTTATGAATCGCGCGTTGAGCGAGATCTGCGTGCGCTACGACGTGGACTACTGGATCTGGGTCCCGGCGGACTTCGATCTGCAAGACGAAGCGCTGCGGGCGGCGGCGCTGGATCGGCACGCTGCGTTGTTCCGCGATTGCCCGCGGTTAAACGGCGTGTTTGTCCCGGGCGGCGACCCGGGCCACAATGAACCCGAGTTGGTCATGCCCTACTTGCGCGAGCTCGCTCAGTTGCTCGCCCCGCATCATCCGCAGGCCAAGGTCTGGCTCTCGCTGCAGGGCTTCAACTCTCGGCGAGTGGACTACGTGCACGATTGGATCCGGGAGCATACGCCGGCGTGGTTCGGCGGTTTGGTGGCCGGCCCGAGCAGTCCGTCCATCCCCCAGACGCGCGCGCGGTTGCCCCGCCAGTATGGTTTACGCGATTACCCGGACATCACCCACACCGTTCGTTGCCAGTACCCGGTGCCTTGGTGGGACCCCGCCTACAACTTCACCCTGGGCCGCGAGCCCTGCAATCCGCGTCCGGCTTTCTACAAGCGGGTTCAGAACTGGCTGGTGCCGCACGACGACGGGTTCATTACGTACTCGGACGGCGTTCATGACGACGTGAACAAGGCGATCTGGAGCGGGCTGGGCTGGGATCCTGAGGCCAGTCCGCGTTCGCTCTTGGTCGAATATGCCCGTTGCTTCTTCGGATCGCCGGTCGCGGAGTTGGCCGCCGATGGCATCCTCGCCCTCGAGCGGAACTGGGAAGGGCCCCTGGCCGGGAACGGCGGCGTGGATGCCACCCTCGCGCTCTGGCAACAGTTGGAAGGTCAAGCGCCGGAGTTGGCGGGTGACTGGCGTTGGCAACTGTGCCTGATGCGCGCCTACTACGACGCCTACACGCGGCACCGGCTGTTGTACGAGTCGGCTCTGGAACAGGAGGCCAACCGGGCGCTGGCCCGCGCACCCGCTCGAGGGGCTGGCGCTGCGATCGAGGCCGCGCTAGCGGTGCTGAACCGGGCGGTGGCCGACCCGGTGAAACCCGCTTGGCGGGCCCGAATCGAGTCGTTGTGCCAAGCCTTGTTCGAGTCGGTCCAACTGCAGACCAGCGTGCCCAAGCACCAGGCCAGCGGCGCCGAGCGCGGCGCCATCTTGGACTTTGTGGATTACCCGCTCAACAACCGTTGGTGGCTCGAGGACGAGTTTCAACGCATCCGCGCTTTGCCGGACGAAGCCGAGCGGGCTCGGGCCCTCGAGGCGATCCGCCGCTGGGAACACCCAGGCCCGGGCAGCTTCTATGACGAGGTCGGCCACGTCGGCAAATCGCCACGCGTGCTCCGGAACGGCGCCAGCAACCTCGATCCCCTCCTCGAACGCACGGTGGTGCCCGGCTTTTGGTGGTGGCAGGAGGGCCTGAGCCGCACGCGGCTTTCTTGGCAGACGAGCATGGACTGGCCCGCGGCCCTCGTGTACGAGCACCTCGAGCCCACGGCGCGCTACCGCGTCCGCCTCACGGGCTACGGCGAGGTGAAACTTCGGCTCAACGGCGAACTGGCGAGCCCCACCGTTTACGGCAAGGAAATCGGTCAGTTTAAGGAGTTCCCCGTGCCGTCGCACCTGCTCGAGGGTGGCACGCTGCGCCTGACCTTTGACCCGCTGGCAGAGAGCCACCTCAACTGGCGCCAGCAATCGCGCGTCTCGGAGGTGTGGCTCATAAAGGAGGACTGACGGAACCTCGGTATAACCGACCGTTTGCAGGTAGGGCGCGCACTCCGCTGCGCGCCGCCAACCGCCGTGGACCTGGGAAACCGCGGCGTGCAGCGGATGGCGCGCCCGCCCGTCGCCTGGTAGTCCACCTCGGCGACTCATGAGTAAGGGAACGCTCAGTCCTCCGGCCGCTCGCCGTGCGGCGCCATTTTGACCAGCTTAGGATCGAACTGGCCGAGCACCGACACCAGATCGGCCTGAGCCGCCATCACGGTGTGAATGTCTTTGTAGACCATCGGCACTTCGTCCAAGCCCGCCGAGATGAGCTTCACGCCTCGTTCCTTTAACAGGCGGTTCACCTTGCCCCACTCGAAGGTCTCGAGCGCCTTGGTGCGGCTCATCACCCGCCCGGCGCCGTGTGAGGCGGACTCGAGAGCCTCGGCGTTACCCTTGCCGCGGACCAGGAAGCCCGGCGAAGCCATTGAACCGGGAATGATACCCAGCACATCCGTCCCGGCCGGCGTGGCGCCTTTACGGTGCACGACCACCTCGCGCTCGACCCCCGCGATGAGGTGGCGCTCTTTCCAGGCGAAATTGTGGTGGTTCTCGACGTCGAGCAACACTTCGAGTCCGAGGTGGCGGGCCAAGTGCCGATGAATAAGCGCGTGGTTCGCCGCGGCGTAGCGACCCATCAGGTCCATCGCCGCCCAATACTCTTGCCCCTCCGCGGAGTCCAGCTCGAGCCAGGCCAAGTGCCGGTGTTCCTTGGGCAAGTCGGGATGCCGGTTCATGGCCAGCTTGCTGTAGTGCGCGCACACGGCCGCGCCGGTGCCGCGGCTGCCGCTGTGGCTGAGCAAGGCGACATACTCGCCCGGGCCCAAGCCGTGCACCGGCTCGTGTAAGGTGAAAACGCCGAACTCGACGAAGTGATTGCCGCTGCCGCTGGTGCCGAGCTGGGCCCAGGCCCGGTCCTGGTTCTGCCGGGTGATCGGGCTGACCGACCAATCCGCGTCGAGCACGGCGTGGGTCCGGCGCTGTTTGAAGGTTGCCCCCACGCCGAAGCGCGTCTCGGCTTCGATGGCCTTGACCAACCGCTCCCGCTGGCGCTCGAGCTCGCGCAGCGGTAGATCCAACACTGTCATCTTCATCCGGCACGCAATGTCCACACCGACAGCATAGGGAATCACCGCGTTATCCGTGGCCAGCACCCCGCCGATGGGCAGGCCGTAGCCCACATGCGCATCTGGCATGAGCGCTCCCGCCACCGACACCGGCAACTGGCACGCCCGCGCCATCTGGTTCACCGACTCCGGCTCGAGACCCTCGCCCCACTGCCGCCAAGGCGCCGCCGCCGGTCGCAAGGGACGATCGGCCCGCGCCAAGACGCGAGCGAATTCACCTCCCAACTCGTCCTCGAGATATGCCCCCGGGTTGGCCACCATCGCGGCCACGGCCTCGGGCAGCTTAGACTTGTCAAGTCCCTTGAGGATATAGCGCGAAATGAACTCGATCCCGCGCCGGGTGGCTTCCCCGGGCGGCACGCCGAGCCGAATCAGGTCTTTGGTGTTCATCCACGGTCGCGCTGCCCTTGGGGGCGCGCACCGTCTTGTTGTAGCGGAAGCGGCGCCCGAGCGACAACTGCCGAATGGGGCTGGCGATCGGCGTCGGATTCACCTTTGACTTCTGTGGCGGGAGCGCGGTTTGATGCAGCCCATGAAATCCGACTGCGGGTGGACGGCGACCTGGGTGTTTTGGGGCGCGCTGACCGCCCTGCGACTGGCGGCGGCGGCCGAGACATTTACCGTGGCCACGTACAACCTTGAGAACTACGTGCTCAGCGCCACCGAGACCCGGTCTGTCAAACCCGAGCCCGCCCGCGCTAAGATCCACGAATCGATCCAGGCCCTCCGCCCAGATGTCCTGGCCGTCCAGGAAATCGGTCCCCCGACCGACCTGCTCGCGCTACAGACCGCCCTGAAGGGTCGGGGACTGGACTACGCGCATTGGGAACACGTCAGCGGCTGGGACACCAATATCTACGTCGCGGTGCTGAGCCGGTTCCCCATCGTCGCGCGGCGGTCTCATACGAACGAGAGCTTCCTCTTGCGGGGACGCCGGTTCCACTCGAGCCGTGGCTTTGCGGAAGTCGACCTGGAAGTCAACCGCGGTTACCGGTTCACTCTGCTGGTGGCGCATTTGAAATCCAAGCGCGCCGTGGGTTCGGCGGACGAGGCCGAACTGCGCGAGCAGGAAGCGGCGCTGCTCCGGCGGAAGATCGACGCGCTCCTGGCTCGCCATCCGCAGGCGAATCTGGCGGTCGTCGGAGACCTCAACGATACCCAGGACTCGACCACGATCCGCACCGTCATCGGCCGGGGGCGCACGGCCCTGGTCGATACGCGGCCGGCAGAGCGCAACGGCGATGACCAGCCTCATCCCAATCCGCGCTATGCGCCGCGGAACGTGACCTGGACTCATCACTACGGCAAAGCGGACACTTACCAGCGCGTGGACTACATCTTGCTCAGCCCCGGCCTGGCTCGCGAGTGGCAGCCCGAAGGCACCTATGTGCTGGCTCTGCCCAATTGGGGCGTGGGCTCGGATCACCGCCCGCTCCTCGCCACGTTCCAAGCCCGCGACCCATAGCGCGAGCGTCAAGCGACGTGCGCACCAACGTGCGCAGCGGCGATCCTGCCGTGAACGCTTTGCTCGCTCCAATTCCAGCCGATTCCGTGACGCGAATCGGCGACCCGAGCGTTGCCACCTCAGCCAAGGCTGCGCCCATGCTCTACCTGAGAACGGTCGACGATCTCGATGTTTTATCCGTGAAGATCCGTTGCGCGAAGAGCCATAAGTTGTTTCTCCAGTGCGCCGCGTCATGGCCGTTGCCGTCCACGTGCCAAACGTGCGGCACCCCCTTTTCTTTGAGATAGGCATGCACGCCTTGGCTGACCCGGATCAAGCCGTCTTTGTTGCCGCAGGACAACCACAGCAGCTTCAGCTTTTGGGTCGTGGCCGCGGGGTCGGGCACGAGTTGCTCGGGCGGTTTGGTGTTCGGGGCCGACGAGAACCCGCCCACCCACGCAAAGGTGTCGAGATGGCTCAGACCGAAGTTTAGCGACTGGCCGCCGCCCATCGACAGGCCGGCCAACGACCGGTGCTCGCGATCGGCTTGCACCGAATACCGCGACTCGATGGCGGGAATCACATCGTCGAGCAGATCCCGTTCGAACGCCGCAAAGGCCGGGGCCGACGCGAAGACGTTGCCCTCGGCGCGGTCGTTCTTCTGGGCCCGGCCATTGGGCATCACGAGGATCATCGGCACGGCCTTCCGATCGGCAATGAGGTTGTCCAGCAGGACGTCCGGCGTGGCGAACCGCTGCCACTCGGTCTCGTCTCCCCCAATGCCATGCAGGAGATAGAGCACCGGGTACTTGCGGGCCTGCGAGTAGCCGGGCGGGGTGTAGACCTGCATCTTGCGCGTGGTCCCCACCGTCTTGGACTCGTACTCGATCGTCTCCAACTTGCCGCGCGGAACGTCCGCGCGCTGCTTGTCGATCCCGGCTGGCGGATCGTCAAAGGCCGGCTTGTCGTCCGGCTTGAGCTCGATCGGCCCGCCGAACCCGCCCGGACCGCGCCGGCGCTGGTTGCCGGGCGCTGCACTGGGAGCTTCTGACCCGCCAGGGGTGTTCGTTGGGCTTTCCGCTTGGGCGGCTGTGAACCGATACTTCTGCACCCCTCGAGGGGTATCGGATATGGCTCGCCGCTGGCCGTCAAGGTCAGCCGTATGGCCGACCGCCGCCAGGAATCCGAACGCGCCGCAGAGCAGGGTGATTCCAGTGTTTTTCATAAGCATGCTCGCCCCGATACGACACGCCATCGATCGATGTGAATGCAATGGGGCGCTTTTGTTCCAGGCTATCGGCCCGGCAAACCGCGGTCGAGCGGGAATCCCGTCGAGGCGATCACGGCCCAGACCAGTTAGTTGCTGGGCAGGAGTGCGGACGGCCACGGCCGCCTCGGGATGGGTGGCATGCTCTACGCGACGAAGGTTCGGCAGCGCTTCAGATAGCTCTTGAATTGGCTCCAGAGACAGGGCTCGAACCTGTAACCCGCCGGTTAACAGCCGGCTGCTCTACCATTGAGCTACTCTGGAAGCCAGAGGGATCGCGAATCTAGGGGCGGCCGAGGCTCGCGTCAAACCGTTTTTCCCGCCGCGCCGTGCATGCCGAGGCCCGGGCCTGGGCGCGTCGACAGCCACGCGCGCGGGATCGCACCTGTCGAACTTTCTTTCCGAAAATGAGCCGCCGCATCGGCCAGGTGGTTCGTGGCATCACCCGTACCGTCTGGCTTTAGAGGAGCCCTGGTGCTCCTGCGCACGCTGCGCTTTCCGCTGGCGCGCGCCCACGGTTTCAGGCAGGATCCGCGGGCAAGCGCGGGTGGCACGGCCACGGAGGATCCGGTCCCACCCCACCGCGCGAACTGCTTGGCCCAGTGTGGCTTGGTTCTTGCCCAGGCCGGCTTCTCCTTGGGGAGGAACCGACCGGCACGAAGTGTCCTCGCGCCCCGCATCGACCGTTGTGAACCCCAAGCTAGCGTCCGTTGAGGGGTTGGCCGCCGAGCTGCCCCGGCTGCAGCAGGCGGGCCGCCGCGTGGTCCTCTGCCATGGCGTGTACGATTTGGTGCACATCGGGCACATCAAACATTTCGAGGCGGCGAAGCGCATGGGCGACGTCTTGGTGGTGGCGGTGACCCCGGATCGGCACCTGGACTCGGATGCGGGCGCGACGCGGTTCAACGAGGAGCTGCGGCGCGAGGCGCTGGCGGCGCTGGCAGTCGTGGACTACGTGGTGTTGAGCCCCGGGCCGACCGCTGTCGAGCTCCTTGGCACGCTCAAGCCGGACCTGTACGTGAAGGGGGGTGAACCGCCCGATCCGGTGCTGGCTGCCGCTGGACCCGCGGCCGAGGAAGAACGGGTGCTCGCCGAGTACGGGGGGCGCCTGGCCTTCACGGACGAAGTTGCGGCGACGGTGTCGCGGCTCAGTCATCCCGAGCGCGCGTTTTTGCCCAAGGAAACCAACGATTACCTCGAGTCGTTCGCCGCCCGGTACCCTCGGGCGGACATCCTCCGGCAGCTTGACCAGGCTCGCGGGCTGAAGGTGCTGGTGGTGGGCGAGACCATTCTCGACGAGTACCAGTACTGCACGGCGATCGGCAAGTCCTCGAAGGAACCCACCCTCGTGGTCAAGAGCCTCTCGTCGGAGAGATTTGCAGGGGGCATTTTGGCCGTCGCCAATCACGTGGCCGGTTTCTGCGACGACGTCACCCTGTTGAGCGTGCTGGGCGACCAGAATCCGCAGGAGGAGTTTGTCCGTGCGAGTCTGCTGCCGAACGTGCGCCCGACGCTCCTGCGCCGCAAAGACGCGCCCACCATCGTGAAGCGGCGGCTCATCGAGAGCTACTTCTTCACCAAGATGATGGAGGTCTACGAGATCAACGACGTCGACCTCGACGAGGAGGACAACGCGCGGTTCTGCGACGCGCTGGGGTGGGCCATCGACGACCGGGACCTGGTGATCGTGGCGGACTATGGGCACGGCCTCTTGAGCCGCGAGGCCATCGGCATGCTCTCCTCCCAGTCGCGCTTCCTGGCGCTCAACGCCCAGGCGAACGCGGGCAACCTCGGCTACCACACCATCTCGATGTATCCCCGCGCCGACTTCGTGGCCACGACCGAAAACGAGATTCGCCTCGACGCCCGCGACCGTCGGGGGGACCTGCAGAGCATGATCCGCAGCGTCGCGCGGCGCTTTCACTGCAACGGATTTGCGATCACCCGCGGCAAGGCCGGTTGCCTCTGCTACCTCAAAGAAGAGAAGGCCTTCGTCGAAATCCCCGCCTTCGCGGGCCGTGTGGTGGACCGCATCGGGGCCGGAGACGCGTTCCTTTCGGTCTCCTCCTTGTTGGCGGTGCAGCGCGCGCCGATCGAGGTGGTGGGTTTTGTGGGCAACGTGGCCGGCGCCCTGGCGGTTGGGATTGTGGGCAACAAACGACCCATCGACCGCCGCCACCTCACCGGCCAAATCCATGCCTTGTTGAAATGAATCGGCAGCAGACTGTTCTCGTCACGGGCGGCGCCGGCTACGTCGGCGCGGTGCTCGTCCCGCGGTTGTTGGACGAGGGATACCGCGTGCGGGTGCTGGACCTCTACATCTATGGCGCCGCGGCGCTGGCCGGCGTGCGGGGGCACGCGGCGCTCGAGGAGATCCAGGGCGATCTCCGTGACCAGGAACTGGTGCGGCGCGCCGTTGCGGGCGTGCAGGCGGTGATCCACTTGGCCTGCATCTCGAACGACCCCAGCGTCGAGTTGGATGCCGAGCTCAGTCGCACCATCAACTTCGAGGCCTTCGGCCCCCTGGTGCGGCTCGCCAAGGAGGCGGGCGTGGGCCGGTTCATCTTCGCCTCGTCGGGCAGCGTGTACGGGGTGAGCGACGCGCCCGAGGTCACGGAGGAGCATCCGCTGGTGCCCGTCTCGATCTACAACCGCTACAAGGCCCAGTGCGAACCGGTCCTCTTCGAGCACCAGGCGGCTCAGTTCACCACCGTCAGCATCCGGCCGGCCACCATCTGCGGCTACTCCCCCAGGCAACGGCTCGATCTCACGGTCAACATCCTGACCAACCACGCCGTCAACGCCGGGAAGATCACGGTGTTCGGCGGCCGGCAGATGCGACCCAACCTCCACATCCAGGACATGGTCGATCTCTATCTGTTGCTGCTGCGCGCGCCGACGGAACAGGTCGCCGGTCAGGTCTTCAACGCCGGCTACCAAAACGTGAGCGTGGCGGAGACTGCCGAGGTCGTCCGGCGCGTCGTGGGTCAGGCCTTGCCCGAGCGCCGCAGCGTCGAGATTGTTACCACCCCCTCCGACGACATCCGTTCTTATCGCATCACCTCCGAGAAGATCCGACGCACGCTGGGGTTCGTGCCCCGCCGCACCATCGAGGATGGCGCCCGCGACCTGGTGGCGGCCTTCCAGGCGGGACGGTTGCCGGATCCGATGACAGACAGCCGCTACTACAATGTGCGGTTGATGAAGGCGACGGGCCTGCGCTAAGCGACCTCCATGAGCGATTCCTCCGCAGCGGCCGCGCGACCCGCGGCAGCCCCCGCCAGCGGCGAGCGCATGGCCGTGATCGGCAGCAATTCCTTCTCGGGTTCGCATTTCGTGGCGCACGCCTTGCGCGCCGGCGCCGCGGTGGTGGGGATCAGCCGGTCGCCGGAGCCGGTGGAGGCCTTCTTGCCCTACAAGTGGGGCTCGCACGACCGCTTCAGCTTTCACGCCTTGGACCTGAACCATGACCTCGAGCGAATCCTGGCGGTCCTGGACGAGTTCGAGCCGGCGCAGATCCTCTGCTTTGCGGCTCAGAGCATGGTGGGCCAAAGTTGGCTGTACCCCGAGCAATGGTTCCAGACCAACGTCGTGTCGATGGTGAAACTCCACGACCGACTGCGGACGCGGGATTACCTGAAGCGGTTCGTGCAAATCTCGACGCCGGAAGTCTACGGCAGCACTTCCGGCCAGGTGACCGAAGATGCTCCGTTTCGCCCGAGCACACCTTATGCCGTGTCGAAGGCGGCCTGCGACCTGAGCCTGCTCGCGTTCCACCGCGCCTATGGATTTCCAGTCGTGTTCACGCGCGCCGCGAACGTCTGCGGGCCCGGCCAACAGCTCTACCGCATCGTTCCCCGGACCATTCTTAGCGTGCTGACCGGCCAGAAGCTCAAGCTCGAGGGGGGCGGCACCTCGACCCGTTCGTTCATCCACATCGAGGACGTATGCACGGGCACGCTCGCCGTCGCACGTCATGGCCGGCCGGGCGAGGCCTATCACCTCGCCACCGACCAAAGCGTGACCATCCGCGGGCTCGTCGAGACCATCTGTCGCCACCTGAACTGCGCGTTTGCGGACTGCGTCGATTTGGCGCCGGCGCGGCGCGGGCTCGATGCGGCGTACCTGCTGGACTGCGCCAAGGCGCGCGACGAGTTGGGCTGGGTCGCCCAAGCGTCGTTGGACCGGATCGTCACCGAGACGATCGCCTGGGCGAGGCACCATCTCGAGGTTCTCCGGCGACAACCGTGGGACTACGTGCATCAGCCATGAACCTCACGATGTCTGAGTCGGAGCCGGCTCTACTGCTGCGGCTGTACCGCGAGTTGGTGCGCCTGCGGGTCGTCGAGGAACGGATCGCGGAGCTTTATCCCGAGCAAGACATGCGTTGCCCGGTGCACCTGAGCATCGGGCAGGAGGCGGTGCCGGTGGGCGTCTGCGCTCACCTCGGGCCGGCGGACTATGCGCTCAGCGGCCATCGGTCGCACGGGCACTACCTGGCCAAGGGCGGCGACCTCCGGGCCATGCTGGCGGAGATCTACGGGCGGGCGACCGGTTGTTCGAGGGGCAAGGGCGGCTCGATGCATCTGGTGGATTTGGAAGCCGGTTTCCTCGGCGCCACGCCCATCGTCGGCAGCACCATCCCCATCGCCGTCGGCGCGGCGCTCGGGGCGGCCATGCGGGGCGAACCCAGGCTGAGCGTCGCCTTCTTTGGCGAAGGCGCCACCGAAGAGGGCGTCTTCCACGAAAGCCTGAACTTCGCCACCCTCAAGCGTCTGCCGGTCCTCTTCGTGTGCGAGAACAACCTTTACTCGGTTTACTCGCCCCTCGAGGTGCGGCAGCCGCCCGGGCGATCGGTTCGGGACCTGGCCGCCGGCCACGGGTTGGCCACGGCCAGCGGCGATGGCAACGACGTGCTCGCCGTCTATCGCCTGGCCGGCGAAGCCATCGCCCGCATCCGCCGCGGCGAAGGGCCGGCCTTGCTCGAGTTCGCCACCTACCGCTGGCGCGAGCACTGCGGCCCCAACTACGACAACCAGCTCGGTTACCGCACCGAAGCTGAATTCCGCCAGTGGCAAGCGCGTTGCCCACTGTCGCGCGCGCGGGCCGCGCTCGAGGCGGCCGGTGTGTCGGCCGCCGAACTCGAGGCCGCTGAATTGGCGCCGCGCGCGGAAGTCGACGCCGCCGTGGCCTATGCCAAGGCCAGCCCTTACCCCAACGCGGCCGACCTCGCGTCTGACCTGTACGCGGCCGCCGCTCCAGCTCCTAACCCCGAGCTCCCGCCCCATTCATGGCCCGCCCCTTGACCTACAGCCAGGCCTTGAACGAGGCCCTCGCCTTGGCCCTCGAACGCGACCCAGCAGTCTACCTCATGGGGCTGGGCGTTCCGGATCCGAAAGGGATCTTCGGCACGACCCTGGGCCTGGCGCAGCGGTTCGGCGCGGCGCGGGTCTTCGACATGCCCTGCTCGGAAAACGCAATGACGGGTGTCGCCATCGGTTCGGCGCTGGCCGGTCTGCGGCCGGTCATGACCCATCAACGCATCGATTTCGCCCTGCTGGCTGTCGAGCAGATCGTCAACCAGGCCGCCAAGTGGCACTACATGTTCGGAGGCCGTATGCGGGTGCCCCTGGTCATCCGCATGTTGATCGGCCGTGGCTGGGGTCAAGGACCGCAACACGCCCAGTGCTTGCACGCTTGGTTCGCCCATGTCCCCGGCCTGAAGGTCGTCCTGCCCGCCACCCCAAGCGACGCCAAGGGCCTGTTGCTAGCCAGCGTGGCCGACAACAACCCCATCGTCTTCCTCGAGCATCGTTGGCTGCATAACGTCTCCGGCGACGTGCCTGAAGGGTATTATACCGTCCCGCTCGGCCGGGCGCGCGTGGCTCGCCCCGGCAAGGACGTCACCCTGGTCGCCACGTCCTACATGACGCTCGAAGCCCTGCGCGCAGCGGAGCTGTTGGCGCCGCTCGCCATCGAGGCGGAGGTGATCGATCTGCGCACGATCAGCCCCCTCGACACCGCCACCATTGTCCAGTCGGTCCGCCGCACCGGCCGCTTGGTCGTCGCTGACCTGGGCACCCGCTCCTTCGGGATCGGCGGCGAGATCGTCGCCCGCGTGGCCGAGACGGACCCGACCCTGCTGAAATCGCCCCCGGCGCGAGTGAGTCCGCCGGATTTGCCCACGCCCACCAGTCCCGTTCTCGCCAACCTCTACTACCCGCGCGCCATCCATCTCGTCGCCGCGGTACGACGTCAGTTGGGCTTGCCTACGGACCCGGCGGATTTGACCCCGGCGCCGACGGCCCGGTTGGATGTGCCCGATCCCAGTTTCGCAGGACCGTTCTGAGCTCCGCCCACCCGCGCGTTGCCTATGGCCGAAATCAACCTCCTCGATCGCTTGCCGCCCGCGAACCGCAACGTCGCCCAGCGCGGCGCGGAAAAGACCGCCGCCGACCGCGCCATCGCTCGGCGCTTCGACCGAGAGTTCTTCGACGGCGAGCGGCGGTACGGGTATGGCGGCTATCGCTATGACGGCCGCTGGCTGCCGGTCGCGCGCCGGTTCGTCGAGCACTACCGGCTCCCGCCCGACGCCCACATCCTGGACGTCGGCGCGGCCAAGGGCTTCCTCATGTACGACTTCCTCCAGTTCTTGCCGGACGCAACCGTCCGCGGTCTGGATGTGTCGGCCTATGCCAAGGAACACGCCCACGCGCACATGGGGCCGCTGATCGACCTCGGATCGGCCGACGAGCTGCCGTACCCGGACAACTCCTTCGACCTGGTGGTGTCCATCAACAGCATCCATAATCTGCCCCTGGCCCGCTGCAAAGCGGCGCTGCGCGAAATCGAGCGCGTCAGCCGCGCCCACAAGTTCGTCACCGTCGACGCCTGGCGCACAGAATCCGAACACCAACGGCTGCTGGACTGGATCCTCACTGCGGAGACCTACCTGTCCGTCGAGGATTGGCACCGCTTGTTCGCCGAAGTCGGCTACACGGGCGATTGCTGGTGGTTTATTCCCTAACTGCATGGACCTTGGCGTGCGCGGCAAATTGGCCCTCGTGACGGGCGCGGGGCGCGGCCTGGGCGCGGGCATTTGCCGTACCCTGGCCGCGGAGGGCGCGCGCATTCTCGCCGCCGCTCGCACCGCGACCGACCTGGACCAACTCCTGGCCGACCTCGGCGGCGCCGCCGCTGGGCATCGCGTCTGCGCGGTCGATCTCTCGGCGGCCGACGGGCCGGGACGGTTGATCGAGTTCGTGCAGCAGCTTGACCGTTCCCCCGAGATCGTCGTGAACAACGTCGGGGGCAACCTGGGCTACACCGACCCGCTCGGCCCACTCTCCGAGTGGCGCGCTGTGATGCGCCTCAATGTCGAGGTCGCCCTCGAACTCAATCGCGCATTCCTCCCCGCCATGCGCGCCGCTCGTTGGGGCCGCATCTGCCACGTCTCTTCGATCGCCGCCCTCGAGAACCAGGGGCCTCCCGCGTACTGCGCCGCCAAGGCCGCCCTCAACGCTTATGTGCGCAGCCTGGGCCGATTCGTCGCGCCGGACAACGTGATCTTGACGGCCGTCATGCCCGGGGCGGTCTTCACGCCGGGTGGCTACTGGGACACCGCCACGCGCGAGCGGCCCGAGCATGTCGCCAAGTACCTGCGCGAGCGCATGGCCATCCAACGCTTCGGCCGGATCGACGAAATCGCCGGCTTGGTGGCCTTTCTCTGCTCGGAGCACGCCTCGTTCTGTGTCGGTTCGTGTTTCCTGGCCGATGGCGGTCAGGGCCGCGTCTTCCAACCCGCCGACCGCTAGCCCACCGCCTCGACATGACCCTCAACCGCGATCTCCGGATCCAGATTGCCCAGATGGTGAAGCGATCCGGCGAAGGCCATATCCCCAGCTCCTACTCGATCGTCGACATCCTCGACCACCTCTACGGGCGCGTCCTGCGCGTCGACCCGCGCCGCCCCCAGTGGGAAGACCGCGACTACTTCATCCTCAGTAAAGGACACGGCTGCGGCGCCTTCTACGTGGTCCTCCATAAATACGGCTTTCTCAGCGACGCCGACCTCGAACGCTACAGCACCGCCGCCGGCATCCTGGGCGGACACCCGGATATGACGGCGGTGCCGGGTGTCGAGGCCAGCACCGGCTCCCTCGGCCACGGCTTCCCCACCGCGGTGGGCATCGCCCTCGGCCTGCGCATCCAGGGCCGGGCCAACCGCGTCTTCGCCTTGCTCGGCGATGGCGAATGCCACGAGGGTACGATCTGGGAAAGCGCCAACGTCGGCGCCAACCTCCAGCTCGGCAACCTCTGTGCCATCGTCGACTGGAACGGCTCCGCCGCCCAACTCATGCCCCGCGACGACCTCCCCGCCAAATGGCGCGCCTTCGGCTGGGTGACTTGCGTGATCGACGGTCACTCCGCCACCGCGCTCGAAGCCGCTTTCTCGCAACTGGCCTTCCACCCCGAAGGCCCTCCCAACGTGGTCGTGGCGCGCACCGTCAAAGGCCAAGGCGTCAGCTTCGTCGAGGGCCATGGCAAGTGGCACCACCGGATCCCGACCGACGAGGAGTACGCCGCCATGCTGCGCGAGCTTGCGCCATGAAGAAACTGCGCCAGGAGTTCGCCGACACCCTCCTCGAGCTAGGGCCGCGCGATCCGCGGCTGGTGGTGTTGGTGGGTGACATCAGCCACGGCATCCTCCAGCCCTTCGCCCGGGCCTGCCCGGGCCGGTACTACAACATCGGCATCTGCGAGCCCACCATCGTCAACCTCGCGGCCGGCCTGAACAAGGTCGGCCTGCTCCCGGTAGTCCACACCATCGCCCCCTTCATCACGGAACGCGCTTACGAACAAATCAAACTCGACTTCGGTTACCAGCGCCTGAGCCTCAACTTGGTCTCGGTCGGCGGCGCTTTTGACTACTCCCAGCTCGGTTGCAGCCACCATTGCTACACCGACGTGTCGCTCCTGAGCCACCTCAAACGCAGCGTGGTCCTGGTGCCCGGAAGCCCGATCGAGTTTAACCTGCTCTTCAAAGCCCTCTATACCAACGGCCAAATCAACTACTTCCGACTCCCCGAGGTGCCTCATGAAGTCGAGTTCGCGCCCGCCGACCTCGCACCGGGCCGCGGCCTCCGCGTGCGCGAGGGCCGTCACGTCACCCTCGCCACCCTGGGCACCCAACTCCGCACAGCCTTGACCGCTGCGGAGCAGTTGGCCAGCGCCGGCCTCTCCGCCGAGGTCCTCTATTTCCACACGCTCAAGCCCTTTGACGCGCCCTTGCTGCGCGCCAGCGTCGAAAAGACCCGCTGCCTCCTCACCCTCGAAGAACTCTCCGCGCACGACGGCCTGTTCAACCTCTGCCTCCGCGCTGCCCTCGGCCTCGAGCGCGTCGCCGCGGAGCAAATCGCCATCGACGACTTCATCCACCGCTACGGCACGTACGCGGAGCTCTGCGCCCAAGTGGGCCTCACGCCAGAACACGTCGTCCGCGCAGCCCGCCGCCTCGCCGCCACGCATTGACCCGCCCTCCCGCCCCAGCCTGGACCCAGCCATGCCCCCGCGATCTCCCCTCCCGCTCGGCGACCTGCTCGAAGCCCTGAGCGAACTCCCCTCCGCACACCCGCGCGCGACCAAGGCTTACCGGATCCTCGACCACCTCGCCGCGACCACCGCAGCCGCTTCCGGCTTCGCCTCGACCGAGCCGCAGGCGGTTTCCTTAGGGGGTTTTGGCGAGCTTGTGTTTCCGTACGCGCAGATGGGCGCCATCGACACCCTCGACCTCTTCGGCTTGGATGAATTGATCATCTTCGCGTTCTATTGGGCCAACCGCCGCCGGTATCAGCGCGCGGCGGACATCGGCGCCAACCTCGGGCTCCACAGCATCCTCATGGCCAAGTGCGGCTGGGCCGTCCGGGCCTTCGAGCCGGATCCCGCCCACGCCGCCCAGTTGCGACGCCGCCTCGCACTGAACCGCGTCACCTCCGTCGAGGTGGTCGAGGCCGCCGTTTCCGATGCGCCGGGCACGCTCGAGTTCGTTCGCGTGCTCGGCAACACCACCAGCAGTCACCTCGCCGGCGCCAAACCCAACCCGTACGGCGATCTGGAACGGTTCCCCGTGCGGGTCGAGTCGATCGCCGCCATCATGCCCACCGTCGATTTCCTCAAGACCGACGCCGAGGGCCAAGAGGGCGCCATCGTTCTGGGGACAACCCCCGAACTCTGGGACGGCACCGACATGATCCTCGAGGTCGGCTCCGTTGAAAACGCCCGCGCCATCTTCACGCACACCCAACGCATCGGCGTGCGAGCCTTCGCCCAAAAACTCGCCTGGGGCCAAGTCGCCGCGCTCGACGACATGCCCACCAGCTACAAGGACGGCAGCCTCTTCCTGTCGCGCCGCCCGGCCATGCCCTGGAGCTGAACCGTGCCCGCCATCGCCACCTGCGGCATCAGCCAGGCCCGCGAGTTCCATTCCTTGTGGCGTCTCCCGGCTCTGCCCCTCACCGAACGCTTCGGCCCGTACTCCCCCGCCGCGCGACTCGCCTACGATCAGGAACTCGTCATCTCGGTCCCCACTGGCCATGTCCAACTCCGGCATCAGCTCGACCCCGAAATCCTCTACGCCAGCGAGCAATACTCCTTCCGGACCGGCCGTTCCCAAAGCTCACGGCAGGGCGTCACCTTCTTCCTCGAGTACCTCGCCGACCTCACGCGCGCACGGTCGTTCGCCTCCGTGGTCGATGTGGGCGGGAACGACCTGTTCGTCGCCCGCCACTTGGTCGCGCCCGGCCGGCACTGCGCGGTCATCGACCCCATCTGCGCCGACCTCGACGGCCAAGTGCTCGACGGCATCCGGGTCTTCGGACGATTCGTCGAGCAGGTCGACCTCGCCCACGACCTGCCGGCGCCCGACCTGTTGATCTGCCGGCACACCCTCGAACACCTTGCCCGCCCACGCGACGTCATCGCCCAGTGGTTCCAACAGTGCGCCGCCGATTGCCTCTATGTCATCGAGGTGCCCTGCTTCGAGCACTTGGTCGAGGCGCAACGCTTCGACGCCGTCTTCCACCAGCATCTCCATTACTACGACCTCGCCTCCTTCCGCCATCTGCTCTGGGAATGCGGCGGCGAGTACCTGTCCCACGCCTTCAACCGCCAAGGCTCCTGCGGCGGAGCCCTGTTGCTGGCCTTCCGCCGCGCCCAACGCCCCCAACCCCAACCCGCGCTCGACCTCGACCGGCGCATCCGCCACCTCGAAGCCCGCATCGCCAACTATCGGACCCAAATGAACCTCATGGCCGAGCTGCTCGAGGCCTTGCCCCGCCCCGTCTACGGCTACGGCGCCAGCCTCATGCTCGCCACCCTCGCCTACCATCTCCACACCGACTTCTCCCGCCTCGAATGCATCCTCGACGATGACCCCGCCCGCGACGGTGCCACCTACCAAAACCTGCCCGTCACCGTCCGGCACACCGCCAAGGTCGCCCCCCCGCCGGACAGCTCCTACCTCGTCACCTCGCTCGAAAGCCTGCGCCCCATCTACCGCCGGATCGCCGAGCTCAAACCGCGCCGTATTCTCGTGCCGCTCATCGCCTGAAGGCGCTGCCTCGTGCTGACTCGCCCAGATTTGGCCTGGGATCTGGCTCGGGGCCTAACGGCCATGCCACGCGCGGTCTTCCTCGATCGTGACGGGGTCCTCATCGAGGACGTCGACCTGCTCGTGCGCGAACATCAGATCCAACTCTTGCCCGGCGTCCCCGCCGCGCTCCAACAGCTCAAGGCCGCCGGCTTCCGCCTCGTCGTCGTCAGTAACCAAACTGTCGTGGCGCGCGGTCTGGCCACCGAACTCGACGTGCGCCGACTCCAAGCCGCCGTCGCACAGGCCATCGTGGCGCGCGGCGGACCGGACCTCGACGGCTTCTACTTTTGCCCCCACCACCCCAACGCCACCCTCCCTGCCTACCGCATCGATTGCCCGTGCCGCAAACCCCGCCCCGGCCTTCTCCGCCAAGCCGCCCTGGACGGTCAGCTCGAACTGTCTGCCAGCTTTATGGTCGGCGACCGCCTGACCGACGTGGCCGCCGGGAAACGAGCCGGTTGCCGCACCATCTGGCTCCGAACCGGCCAGCACCTCGCGCCCCTCATCCAAACCGCCGAACCCCTCGAGCCGAACCTCGTACCGAACTTCACCTGCGACACCCTCGCCGCTGCGGCGCGTTGGATTCACGAAGCCCCGTGAAGGCCCTCATCCTCTGCGCCGGCTACGGCACCCGACTCGGCAGCCTCACCCGCGAAACCCCCAAACCCTTGCTCGAGGTCGCAGGCCGACCCCTCCTCGAATACCTCATCCAGCATGCCGCCGCGCACGGCTTCAACCAGATCGCCCTCAACCTCCACTTCCGCGACGATCTCTTCCGCCACCACTTCGGCTCCGGCGCTGCCTGGGGCGTTCAACTGCACTATGCCTTCGAGCCGGTCTTGCTCGGCACGGCCGGAGCCGTCCGCAACCTCAGCCCCTTCCTCCACTCCCCCGAGCCGTTCCTCGTCCAGTACGGCGACGTCCTGACCGACCAGGACCTCACCGCCCTGGTCCGGTTCCATCGCGAGAAGCAGGCCCTGGCCACCCTGCTCCTCCACCAACGCCCCCACTCCAACAGCGCCGTGGCCATCGACCCGCACGGCCGCATCGTCGGCTTCCTCGAACGACCGACCGACCAGCAGCGGCAAGATTTCCCCGCCACTCCATGGGCCAACTCCGGCCTCGCCGTCTTCGCGCCCGAATTCCTCGAAGTCCTCCCCACACACGTGCCCTCCGACCTCCCGCGCGACGTGTTCCCTGGACTCGTCCCAACTCGGCGTTTGTACGGCTTCCCACTCACCGGGTATCGTTGCGCCGTCGATTCGCCCGAGCGCCTCGAACAATTGCGCGCTGCCGTTCGCCAAGGCCAGGTCCGCATCGCCTGCACCCCCCCATCGTAGGCTGGCCGTCCCACCCTCGACCGTCGCCGCCGCAATTGTTCGTCGGCGGTCGCACTCGCCCCCACACCCCACGACACCACGACACCACGCTCCAGTCTGTCGTCATCCCAGTCCCCCATGTCTGAGCTGCCCACTCATACCCAAGCCGCCGTCCTCGAACAAATCGGTCAGCCGCTCCGCCTCAGACGCCTCGAACTCCCGCCCCTTAAACCGGGCCAGGCCCTCGTCGAACTCGCCTACAGCGGGGTTTGCCACAGCCAACTCCTCGAAGTGCGCGGCAAGCGTGGCCCCGACCGCTTCCTGCCTCACACCCTCGGCCACGAAGGCTCGGGCACCGTCCTCGCCGTCGGCCCAGGCGTGGCTAAGGTCAAACCTGCCGACCCTGTCGTGCTTAGTTGGATCAAGGGCAACGGCGTTGACGTGCCCTCGACCCTCTACCCCAGCGCCGACGGCCCAGTAAACTCCGGAGCCATCAGCACATTCATGCGGTACACGGTCACGTGCGAAAACCGCCTGACCCCCATCCCCAAGGCCATGCCCCTCCGCGAGGCCGCCCTGCTCGGCTGCGCCGTCCCCACCGGTGCCGGTGTCGTCCTCAACGCTGCCAAGCTCCCGCCTAACTCGAGTCTGGCCGTGTTCGGCGCCGGCGGCATCGGACTCAGCGCCATCCTGGCGGCCGCCTTCGCCGAGGCCAACCCGATCGTCGCCGTCGATGTCCGGGACCACAAACTGCAGCAGGCTCGCATGGCCGGCGCCACCCACCTCGTCCATGCCCGCCATCAGGATCCGCTCACGGTCATCCGCGAGTTGACCGGCGGCCGAGGCGTGGAGTGCGCGATCGAGGCGGCCGGCCGACCCGAGACCATGGAGCTCGCCTTCCGGTCTGTCCGCGATGCCGGAGGCCTCTGCCTCTTGGCCGGGAACCTCGCACATGGCGAGCGGATCACGCTCGATCCCTTCGACCTCATCCGAGGTAAGCTCATCCGCGGTACTTGGGGAGGCGAGACCCAGCCCGACAACGATCTGCCACGCTACTGCAACCTCTACTTGTCCGGCCGACTGCGCCTGGACCGAATCCCCATCCACGCTTACCGCCTTGACCAAATCGATCAGGCCCTGGACGACCTCGATCAGGGCAAGCTCGGCCGTGCCCTCATCGCCCTGGATGAGACATCCCACCCAAAGTCATCCCCACCCAATACCCCCAACGCCTAATACCTCGCAACTCGCCATCCTTCCCCTTCCCGCTCCGCAATCCTGGTCGCCACATCGAGCCGTACCGCATTCCCATTCCCTTACCTTCCCAATTCCCATTCCCAGCGCTGCAGAACTTCACTGATCGCCCGCCGCCATCTGCTGGTTGCCCTGGCTTGTCCTTCGAAGTTTCTGCAATATTACAGGAAGAAAGACGTTGACATGAAGGCATCCATCGAGTAGCCTCGTCCCGTCATTTGGACTGGCGCGCGTACCGCCTTAAGCCTGCAACGTTGAACCTCCAGCCCTCGATCAATCCCAATGAGAACGACCCGCATCAAAGTCAAAGGGCGACCGGCCGTGTACCACTGCGTGTCCCGCATCGTCGGCGCCCAACGCCTCCTCGATGACCTCGGCAAAGAAACCTTGGTCCGGCTCCTCCGGCGCCTGGCCACCTTCTGCGGCCTCGAGGTCATCACCTACTGTATCATGTCCAACCACTTCCATGTCTTGGTCCGCGTCCCGGCCGAGCAGAACCCGACCGACGAGGAACTGGTCGAGCGCATGAAGGCCCTCTACGGGAAGGCCAAGCCCCGAGAGGCCGGGTTGCTCTATGAGGCCGAGAAGGGATTGCACGACCATGGTCGGGTGGACGCGGACATCCGGAAACGGATGCTGGCGCGGATGGGGGATGTGTCGGCGTTCATGAAGGAGTTCAAGCAACGGTTCAGCAAGTGGTACAACATACGGCATCAGCGGTTTGGGACGCTGTGGGCGGAACGGTTTCGGAGTGTGCTGGTCGAGGATCAGACGGGAGTGCTGGAGACGGTGTCGGCGTACATCGACTTGAACGCGGTGCGGGCGGGTTTGGTGGAGGATCCGAAGGATTACCGGCACTGCGGATACGCGGCTGCGGTGGCTGGGGATGCGAAGGCGCGCTCGGGGTTGTTGAGTTTGTACACGGGCGGGAGTGGGGGAGCGTCTCAGAGCGGGGCTGAGGCGGGA